>JAITHY010000122.1 GCA_031279715.1 Verrucomicrobiales bacterium
GGAGGAATACCTGACGGGCGGCGCGAAATTTGATTCGTGGCGCGACACGCATTTGGAATTGCGCGGCGCCGCCGTCAACGCGCTGCGGGTGAACTTTGCCGAGGATGGGTTTTACCCCAGCGACCGGTTGCCCGCTGACGACGGGGCGCCGGCGCCCGCCGTCAGCGGCGGCCACTTGCCCGCCGTGCTCTTCGCCTCCGGCCCAGCCGACCGGTGCAACATTTGCCTGCCCGTGTACGACACGGTGATTCAGGCGGCGCAACGGCGGCTGTGGCTGGCCAGTCCGTATTTCGTGCCCGACCCCGTGCTGCGGCAGGCGCTGGCGCAGGCGGCGCTGCGCGGGGTGGACGTGAGGGTGCTGCTGCCGTCGCGCCCCGACCACCTGCTGCCGTGGTGGTCGTCGTTCTCGTACTATCCCGCCATGCGCGACGCGGGGGTGCGGTTGTACCGTTACCTGCCGGGATTTATGCACCAAAAGGTTTTGCTCGCTGACGATGACTTCGCCATCGTCGGCTCGGTCAACGCCGATTACCGCTCGTTCACGCTGAACTTCGAGTTGTCCGCCGCTGTCAATGACCGGAATTTCGCCGCTGACGTTGAGCGGATGCTGGCGCGGGACTTCGCCAGCGCGCGCGCGGAAAACATGAATTTGTTTGAGGAAGCCGGCCTCTGGTTCCGTTTGCGCGCGAAGCTGGCGCAGTTGTCGAGCATGGAGCAGTAAACTCACTCCCGGTCCCGCCGCGCCAGCAACCGCTCATGCCGCAACGCCGCGACTTCCCGCCTGTAGTCGAGCGAAAAATCCGCCACCGCCGACTGCCACGCCTGCTCCTCGCTCAACCCGAACTCGCGGTAGTGCCGGTACAACATCCCTGCCGCCCGCAATACGTAATCCAGGCGGTCCATCGCCTTGCGCGCCGCCCGGTCATTTAGTTTGCCCAACATTTCACACCTTCGCTTTCCTCTTGCAACCGCTGACTGAAACAAACTTGGGGGCAACAAAAACCCACCGTTGGTTCCAGCGGTGGGTCGTCAAATCCTGCTCGCGATTTATCTCACCACCGGCGTCCGCCCGTAATTTTTCGGGCGGAACAAGCCACGTGCCAGCGGGACATCCCGTTGACCGTCGCATGGCTGACCGTGTGGTTGGTTAAATGCACGAGAGAAAGATAACCGCTGGGGATGAGTTGTCAAATTTTTTCCGCCGCTGACGGTGACTTTGGAAACATCGCTTTACAAAGCAAAAATTTACCCGATAATTTCAACCCAGCACTATGTTCGGTTTTTCCAAAGACGCCGTCCCCGGCAAACGGAAGAAAAAGCGCGCCAATATGGAGTTCGACTTCATCGTCGGCGCCGCGGCGCGGCCCGCCGTGGTAAAAAAAACGCCGCCGCTGACCGCGACCCCCTCGTCCGAATCCGCGCCGGATCCCGAACCCGTTTTCAACCCCGCTGACCGTGAGCCGGCCGGCGCCCCCAAACCGTCAACCGAGGAACCCTCCACCATGTCATCCCCATTCAGCGAACCGGCGCCCATCCGCGCCAGCGAAAGCATCCGCCGCCAAAAACAAGAGCAGGGCGCCGTCAACCGGATGCTGAACGGCGTGGTCATCGCCATCATTTGTTTCATCCTGCTCGTGAGCGCCGCCGCCGGATTTGGCGGCTACGTCATGTGGCAGGAAATTCAGGGCAACAGCGTCACCATCAGCCGCTTGCAAACCGACACCGCCGGCAAGCTCGCCGCCTTGCACCGGGATTTCACCGCTGAGCATCAAAAACTGGCCGAACAGCTCGCCCTCGCCAACCGGCAAATCGCCGACCTGAACCAACAGCTCGCCGCCGCGCAAAAAACCATCGACACCCTGCGCCGCGCCAACGCGCAACTCTCGCAACTCCAAACCCAGCTTCAGCGGCGGGTGGACAATCAGGACGCCGCCATTGAGCGCGTGCGCGCGCGCCAACTCCGCTAACCGTCATGCCGTCGATTGAGCTTAAACGCATGTTCTCCGAGTGGCGGGTTCGCGCGCAACGGATTCGCGACATCCTGCGGCCGCCCGTCTGGTCGCCAGGGGAATGGAACGAGTTCGCCCGCGTGCTGGCGCAGGCGGTGCGGCGTTACGGCAAGACCTGGGAGAACGCCGATGCGGAGTTTTGGGACATCCGCTGGGAATTGCAGGAAGGCGGCGAATTGGTCTGCCAAGTCGAGCAAATCCGCGAAAAAAAATTGTCGCTGGTGGTGGCGCAATACGGCGGTTTCGCGGACGGCACGGAAAATTACATCTGGTTTTATTGTGAATTTTCCGAAAACGGCAAATTCCTTGGCGAGCCGTTTTGGGTCGAGGGCACGTGGAAGGACGCGCTGTCCATGCTGTTGATGCCGCACAAAGCCTCGTCGGGATTCTACCTGACCGGCGGCACATCCTCCCCCGCCATGCAACACATGCTCCTGGGCGGCGGCGCTGACCGTCAGGATTAGTCTTGCGCGCGAAGCTCACCGTCAGCGTCTTCCCCAAGCGAGAGCCGGCTCTCGCCATCGCGGAGTCTGGTGACGGTTTTGTCGAAACGATCAAGGTCGCGCCCGGCTTTTTCGTAATCCTCCCGCGCCTGGCGGATGCGCTGGCCGATGCCGGCGAAATCCTTGCGAAAATTCTGGAAATGCCTGTCCATGTCCTGAATGCCGCGGAGCAGCGCCCTGGCGTTCTCCTGCATTTCGTAACCACGAAACGCCAGCGCCACCGCATACAGCGTGGACGCCAGCGTGTTGGGCGAAACGACGCTGACCTTGACCTTCCGGCAATGCTCCGTCAGCTCCGGCAATCGCAAAATCTCGTAATACAAACTCTCGCTCGGCACGAACAACAACGCTTGGTCCGTGGTGCCCAATTCCGGCCGCACATATTTTTTCCCAATGTCAGCGGCCATCAATTTGATGACGGCGGCCAGTTCTTTGCGCGCGATTTCCTTGCCGGCGTCATCGTCAGCGGCGGCGAGCAACGCGGCGATTCGGTCCTTGGGAAATTTTGAATCAATGCACAAGCGCAAATCCTTGATGCGAATCGTCGCGTCCGGCTGGCAGCCTTCCGCCAGGCGCGGCTGCAACTCATACGCGCCCGCCGGCAAAATATCCGCCAGCAACCGCTCCAGCTCAGCCTCGCCGAAATTGCCCTGTAACTTTGGCGTGCCAAGGATTTGATTCAACTCGCCGACCTGCTGGCTGACCTTCAGCATCTGGCCGGCGCTGACCTTCAGGTCGCCGAGGCTTTGGGTCAGATCCTTGAACGCGGAAAAATTTTGCTCCAGGTTTTGTTGCAACTGCTTTTCCACGCTGGCGCGGATTTCCTGCAACCGTTGCGCGGTCTGGTGTTGCAACGACTCAAAACGTTTTTCCATCAACAGCGACTGGCTGGTCAGCGAGTCCTGAATGCTCTTGCGCAACCACTCGCTGTTGGCGGAGT
Organism: Verrucomicrobiales bacterium; assembly: GCA_031279715.1. Taxonomy (GTDB): domain Bacteria; phylum Verrucomicrobiota; class Verrucomicrobiia; order Methylacidiphilales; family JAAUTS01; genus JAIRPN01. The sequence continues at coordinate 3,453 of JAITHY010000122.1, forward strand.
TAAAATCGCGAAAATCACTTTTCTGGTCGCCGAGGCTTTTTTGCAACAACTCGCGCAACGCGGCCAGTTGCTCGCTCTGATTGTTTTTCAAGCCGGGCGCCAGCCGCGCGAGCAGGAACAAGGTCACGCCCAGCGCCGCGAGTTGCAAAATCAAAAGTCCCGTGACTGCCGCGAAAATCATGCGTCCAGCATACCCGCTGACGGTGACGGAGCAAGCCGCTAATGGGGATTGTCTCGCGCCGCGATTGTCCCTATAAACAATGCCCATGCGGAATTTTGTGTTCATCGGCAGCCCGGGTTCGGGCAAAGGCACGCACGCGGATTTGCTCGGCGCTCGGCTGGGCATCCTGCACATTTCCACGGGCGATTTGTACCGAGCCGAGATGTCGGCCCAAACACCGCTGGGCCTGGCGGCGAAAAAATTGCTCGGCCAGGGCTTGCTCGGCACGGACGGGATGACGGAGGAGTTGTTGCGCCGCCGCCTTGCGCTGCCGGACGCTGACGGCGGCTTCATTCTCGACGGGTTTCCGCGCACGATGCCGCAGACGGGCATTTTGGAAAAAATTTTGCGCGAGCGCGGGCAGTCATTGTCAGCGGCGGTGTTTTTAAAAATTCCGGACGCGGCGGTGATTGAGCGCCTGTCCGGACGGTTGATTTGCACCCACTGTCAGCGGACGTATCATGTGAAATACAATCCGCCACAGTCAGCGGGCGCGTGCCATGAGTGCGGCGGCGCATTGCACCGGCGCGATGACGACCAGCCGGAGATGGCAAGGAAACGCCTGCTGGTGTTTCACGCGCAGACGGAGCCAATTTTGGAATATTACCGGCGTGAAAAATTATTGGTGGTCGCCGACGCCGACGCCCCGGTGGAAACCGTGTCGCGCAACATCGAGGCCGCGGTGCGCGAATTTTTTCAGGCATGAGCGCGGGCCGCAACATTTTGGTCACCGGCGGCTGCGGCTTCATCGGCGCGAACTTCATCCGCGCGGCGCTGCGCTCGCTGACGGTGACGCGGCTGGTCAATCTCGACGCGCTGACGTACGCGGGCCGCCCGGAGAATTTGCCCGCCGAGATTGTCAGCGACCCGCGTTATGTGTTCGCGCGCGGCGACATCAACGACGCGCCGCTGACGCTCAGCCTGCTGCGCGCGCACGCGATTGACACGGTCATCCACCTCGCCGCCGAGTCGCACGTGGACCGCGCCATTGACAACCCCGCGCCGTTCGTGCGCACCAACGTGGCGGGCACTGTCGCGCTGCTGGAGTCGGCGCTGGCGCACTGGCGCTCACAATCAGCGGCGGCGCGGAAAAATTTTCGCTTCGCGCACATCTCAACCGACGAGGTGTACGGCGCGCTCACCGCTGACGGCCAGCCATTCAGCGAGTCGTCCCCGTACGCGCCGGCAAATCCCTACGCGGCGTCGAAGGCGGCGGCGGACCACTTCGCGTGGAGTTTTCACAAAACCCACGGCCTGCCGCTGATGGTGAGCCATTGCGGCAACAACTACGGCCCGCGCCAGCTGCCGGAAAAATTGATTCCGCGGATGATTGGCGACGCGCTGGCGGGCCGCCCGCTGACGGTGTACGGCGACGGCGCGAACATGCGCGACTGGATTTACGTGGACGATTACGCGGCGGGCCTGCTGGCGCTGCTGGCGGGCGGGCGGAATGGCGGGCGCTACCATTTCGGCGGCGGGCGGGAACTCTCCAATTTGCAGGTCACGCGGGAAATTTGCGCCTTGCTGGACGAGCTGTCACCGTCAGCGGAGGGTGACCGTCAGCGGCTCATCCGATTCGTCGCCGACCGTCCGGGCCACGATTTTCGTTACGCGATGAACACGACCAAGGCGCGGACGGAGCTGGGCTGGGTGCCGCGCGTGGATTTTGCCGCCGGCCTGCGGCTGACGGTGGCGTGGTACCTGCGCCATCCGGAGCGGCTCCACGCGGCGGACCGCTACCAGCGCCAAACCCGCTGACACGACATGAAGATACTGGCCATCAAATTCAACTTGCTGGGCGACGTGGTGATGATGACGCCGGCGTTGCGCGCGCTGCGGGCGCGTTTTCCGCAAGCGGAATTACACGCGCTGGTGGCGGAGAACGCGGCGCCGCTGCTGGCGAACATTCCCTGGCTGGACAAGGTATGGGCGCTGCCGCGCAAACGGGGCGAGGCGCAGTGGCGCAAAATCCTGCCGATTGTCACGGCGTTGCGGCGGGAGAAATTTGACCGGTCGGTGGATTTTGCCGGCAACGACCGCGGGGCGTTGCTGAGTTTGATGGCGGGGGCGCGGAAGCGCATCGGCGTCAGGGCGGACAAGGGATTTTTCGGGCGGCGGTGGTGCTATCATCAAGCAATTGTTCCGTTGCGGCGGAATTGTTACGAGGCGCTGCGGGATTTGCATGTGCTGAAAACCTGGGGCGTGCCGCAGATTGACGCGGAACATTTGGAAATCGCCGCTGACAGTCAACTTGCGAAACGGGCGGCGGAGTTGCTGCCGGCGGGCGCGGTGTTGTGCCATATTTCCGCGAGCCAGCCAAAGAAGGAATGGCCGCTGACGTTGTGGCGCGAACTGGCGGCGGGCGTCGCGGCTCACGGTCAGCGATTGTATTTTGTCGCGGGCGTCAACGAGCGGGAGCGGGAGAATTTGCGGGCGCTGCGGGAAATGGCATCAGCGGAGTTTTTGCCGCCGCTGACGGAGTTGAATTTGCTGCTGGCGGTCATCAAACGCGCGGGCGTGTTTGTCAGCGGCGACACGGGGCCGTTGCATTTCGCCGTGGCGCTGGGCGTGCCGACGGTGTCGCTGTTCGCCGCGAGCCGGGCAAACCGCTGGGCACCGCTGACGGTCAACCATGTGGTGATTGAAGGAAAGAAGTGCAAATGTTCGCCGCACGCGCATACTTGCGGGGCGCGCCGTCCGTGCATGTCAACCATTTCGCCCGCGCATGTGCTGAAAAAAATCAGGCGGACGCTGACGGTCAACGGAGAAAAAGCATGAGTGAAAAATTGCCAGTTTCAGTGGTGATGATTGCGCACAACGAGGCGGAGCGGCTGCCGCACTCACTGGGCAGCGTGGCGGGCTGGGTGAGTGAAATCATTGTGGTGATTAATGATTGCGTGGACGACACGGCGGCGGTGGCGGCGCGGTACGGCGCGACGGTCAGCGAGCATCCGTTTGAAAATTTTCGCGACCAGAAACGATACGCGCTGAAACTGGCGCGGCAGCCATGGGTGTTGATTTTGGACGCGGATGAGGTGGTCTCGCCGAAGTTGCGGATGGAGATGGTGAGTTTTTTCAAACACCCGCCACCAGAGGTGAACGGAGTATGGTTCGCCCGGCGTTTGTGGTTCATGGGGCGGTGGATTCGGCATGGTGACTCGTATCCCGACCGCGTGCTGCGGCTGTTCCGCCGCGCCGAAGCCTGCATAGGCGGTGTACCGGAGCACGACAAGACGCTGGTGCGGGGGAGGACGCTGCGCTTCAGGCATGATTTGCTGCATTATTCGTTTGACTCCATTGCCGATCAGGTGAACAAGATAAGTTTTTTTGCCGAGCATTTTGTACAACGCTCATTGGAGAAAAACAAACGCTTTTCATGGCTGGAAACCAGCTTGCGCGTGTGGTGGCGTTTTTTTCGCGCGTATTTTTTACGCGGTGGTTTTCTGGATGGATTTCCAGGCTTTTATCTCGCTTATTTCACGTCGTTTTACACCCTTATCCGCTATGCCCGGCTGTATGAATATTTGCACCTAAACAAAATTGCCGGGGACGGAAAAATTTTGGGCAATGATTTGAAAAATAGTAAACAGTAAAAGGCCATGAAAGGTAACGTTTTGCACATCTTTGCCTCCAGAACCTGGGGTGGCGGCGAGCAATATGTTTTTGACCTTGCCCAACGGCAAATTGAAAATGGTTGCCGCGTGGTCTTGCTTTCGGGTGACAGCAAAGTCATTCGAGACAAAGTTAAACCATTAAACTGCCGCTATTTTTCGCTCAGGTATCGGTGGCATTTCAATCCGTTTTCCATCGCCAGGGTGCGCAACATCATCCTGCGGGAACAAACGGAGGTGGTGCATGTTCATCAATTTCGCGATGCCTTTATCGCGGTTTTTGCCACGCTGTTGATGACGCAACGCCAGCGTCCAAGGATTGTCATGACGCGGCATTTGGCAAAGCGGGGAAAAAACTTTTTTTTATATCGCTGGATGTATTCCCGCCTGCACAAATTGATTTTTGTGTCGGCGCTGGCCAGGCGGGAATTTTTAAAAGGGGCGCGAATTCCAGAAAATAAAATCGCGGTGGTGCATAACAGTTTGGCGGCAAGAAACAGCAGCGGTCCGCAAACCGACTACCGAAAACAATACGGACTGGGAGCGGATTGTTTGCTGGTTGGTTTTGTCGGCGGCATTGCCAAGTTCAAGGGCGTGGAGCTACTGCTGGAGGTCGCGGAAAAATTGCGTGATAAAAACGCGGTGTTTTTGCTGGCCGGCAGGGGAACCGCGGCATACGAGCTTTTTTTAAAGCAACTGATTGCGTCCAAGAATCTGGAGAGCCATTTTCACCTCATCGGTTTTGTGGATAATCCCGCCAGTTTTATCATTCAAACCGACCTTGGCGTGATGCCTTCGCTGTGCGTGGAAGCCTTTGGTTTGGCGGCGCTGGAATTCATGCGGCAGGGTGTTCCGGTGATTGTCAGCGACACCGGCGCCCAAATGGAGTTTGTGGAAAACGGAAAAACCGGGTTGATTGTCGCCCCCAACGTCGCGGAGTTGTCCGCCGCCGTGGAAAAATTACTGGCGGACGCTGACTGGCGGGCGAGCCTTGGCGCAAGGGCGCGGGAATTTTCCGCGCAAGCGTTGAGCTACGATGTTTTTTTTGAAAAAATCATGAAACTTTACGGGTTCGCCGACCATGGCAAATAAGGAATGACAGGGCGCGACCGGAAGGTTAGAGTAGGTTGGCCATGAAGTTTTCCGTCTTGATTAACAATTATAATTACCGGCCATTTTTGCGCGAATGTGTGGACAGCGCGCTGGCGCGGACGCTGCCGGCGCATGAAATCATCATAGTGGATGACGGTTCGACAGACAATTCGCTGGCGGTGTTGCGCGAGCATTACGCTGACCGCCAGCGGTGGTGGAGGGACAATTTCACGCTGAAAATCACGCCCTCGCGCGGAGTTTTCCGGCTGGTGTTCATGGGTGTCACAATGGCCAACAAATTGCCGGGACAGCAAAACTGACCATGAGCGCCATCGCAATCGTGTTTTCGTTGGATGATTATTTCGCCAGGCACGCGGGGGTGGCGGCGCAGTCCATTCTGTCACGGTCAGCGACGCCGTCGCGTTTTCATTTTTATTTTTTGCAAGACAACTCCGGACTGTCCGCGGCTAATCGTGAAAAATTATCGCGAATCATCCAAGCACACGGCGCTGAGGGTGAGTTTGTCGCGGTGGACGCGGCGTTGGTGGAGCCGTATCGCAAGCTGGGGCCCGCGCGGTTCACCGCCGCGACTTGGTACCGCCTGCTGGCGCCGTCAGCGTGTCCGCAACTGGCACGGTGTTTGTACCTGGACTGCGACGTGGTGGCGATCGGCGATGTAGCGGAGTTGTGGGACACGCCACTGCCGGAGACCGGCCTTGCGGCGGTGGCGGATTGTTTCATTGAGCGGGAAAAATTCAAGCGCCTGCCGGGAGTGCGGCGTTATTTCAATTCCGGTGTGCTGCTGATGAACCTGCAACGCTGGCGCGAACAAGGCTACACGGAGCGCTGCCTTGCGCTGGCCGCTGACCGTGACTTGCTGGCGGATTTTCCCGACCAGAATATTTTGAACATGGTTTTTTCTGACGACGTGCATTTTTTACATCCGCGCTGGAACATTCAAACGGGACAGCAGCCGCTGATGGTGACCGCCGCGCTGCGGGACGACTGGCGCGAGTGGCGGGAAATTTGTCAGTCGCCGAAAATCGCCCACTTCACCAGTGACCGGAAACCGTGGAATTTCGCTATGAAGCACGGCTGGTCGCTGGAATACTGGCGGACGCTGATGCTCACACCGTGGGGCGCGGAGTGTTCCGGTGCTGAGCGTCAGCGGCTCATGTGGCGCGCGCGGTCGGGGCGGGCGAAGGCGCTGGCATCGCGGTTTTTACGCTGGCTGTTAATGTTCAAAAAAAGCGAGAAGACCGGCGCGGCGCGGCTGGTGTTGTGCGGGCGCTTGGTGATTGATAAAAAAGGCAAAACGCGGCAGACTGCCCGCTGACGCTCATGAAATTTTCCGTACTCATCAACAATTACAATTACGCGCCGTGGCTGCGCGAATGTGTGGACAGCGTGCTGGCGCAGACATTGCCGCCGCATGAAATCATCGTGGTGGACGACGGTTCGACGGACGGCTCGGTGGCGTTGTTGCGCGAACATTACGGCAATAATCCGCTGGTGAAAATCATCGCGCAAAAAAACAGCGGACAATTCGTCGCGGTGGACGCCGGCATTCAGGCCGCTGACGGTGACGTGTTATGCCTGCTGGACGCGGACGACCGTTACAAGCCGGATTATCTTGCGTCACTGTCAGCGTGTTATGAAAAAAATCCGGCGGTGGACTTGGTGTTCTGCCGTTTTAAGGCGTTCGGCGGGGCGATGGACAATCCGGTGTGGCTGTCGCCGCCCGCTGATTATGACTACGGTTACACAGCGTTGCTGACGTATTTTTATTTCCGCGCGCGCGAGGCGTGCTGGATTGGCAACATTACCTCGTGTGTGTCACTGCGGGCGCATCTGGCGCGGATTTTGCAACTCGGCGAAATCGGCCGCGCGTGGAACTACAAGGTGCAGGCGGATTACGGGCTGTTACTGGGCGCGTCATTGCTGGGCGGACGGAAGTATTATCTGGCGCGGGATTTGGTGGAGCACCGGCTGCATGACAACAACGACCGCGGCAACAAGACGAACAGTGAACTGTCGCCAGAAAAACCGTACAAGGAAATGGTGCAAAACCGCATTGCGTTTGATTTTTACCGCCGCAAGCTGAACATCAGCGACGAAATTTTCCAGCACTTGAAAAAAGAACTCGCCATCGTGCCCGCGCCGCTGCCAAAGCATGTGAAGTGTTACCAAAAGCTGGCGAAAAAATTTGTGTGGAAATATGGGCGGCTGGTGACCGCCAGCGCATGGGAACGTTGTAAACGACTGGCGGGATTGCGCTGACGGTCAGCATGATTATCCTTGAAAATCAGCCACGGGATGTTGGTTTTCAAGGATGATAGCCACTGAAATTAAACGCGCGGCTTTGCACAAAGAAATGAGGCATCTGTTGTGTGTCAATCCTGCCGTTATGCTGTCCGGTCTGCGGCAATGAGGCAAAAGCGCGCTGGCGCGCAGTTCGTGGCGCAGCGGTTACGACAACCGGCGGTTTATTTTGACTTGAAGAATCTCGAAGACGCGCGGCGGCTGGAAGAGCCGAGGGGTTTGCGCTGGAGGAAACGCTGCGGGCGAGCGGTGACCGCAACGCGTATTTTTAGGGCGCGTTGTAACCGCGCAAAAAGATTGAAATGGGTGGCGGGGAAAGATTATAATGGGTTGATGGCGG
>JAITHY010000229.1 GCA_031279715.1 Verrucomicrobiales bacterium
CGGCAGCTACAACAACTGGAGCGTCGGCGGCAGCATCGAGTTGGGCAAACAATTCAAGTTCCAAGACGACTGGTTCATCGAACCGCAATTCCAAGCCAACTACGTCCACATCCTCGCCAGTGATTACAGCCTGAGCCAAGGCCTGAACATCAACGTCAGCGACCTGGACGCCTTCCAACTGCGCAGTGGCGTAGTGGCAGGCAAGACGCTGAAGCTGAAGAGCGGCGGAGCCTTGCAACCGTACGTGAAAATCAGCGGCGTGGAAATGGTGAGCAGCGGCGGCAAACTCACCGCCATGGGCACCACCGTCCGCCCGAATCTCGACGGTGCGCGCGCTGAACTCGGTGCCGGTATCATCTGGCAACTTGACGCTCACAATCAACTTCACCTTGATTATGAAGCGTCGTTCGGCGACAAGTACGACAAACCTTGGGGTTTGACGGCTGGTTACAGATACCATTTCTGACAAACCACACTCCAAATAAAAACGGCTCCGGGGGAAACCCTCGGAGCCGTTTTTGTTGCAGCGTTGGCTTTACACCACGCCTTGGTCAATCATGCTGTCGGCGACTTTCACGAAGCCGGCGATGTTCGCGCCCAACACGTAGTTGCCAGGCTCGCCATATTCCTCGGCGGTGCGGTGGCAGTTCTCGTGGATGGTCACCTGACCGTCAGCGGTGGAGCCTTCGATTTTGAAATTGGGCATGATGAAACAATAGGTTGTGGCGCAGGCGGAAAACAATGTGTTGCCGGAAAAGCTGACTGTCAGCGGCTCTTGGCAAACCCGTGTCATGACGGTTCGCCTTGTTCCCCGTGTGAACTTTCCTGCATATAGCGATACACTATGGAAATAATTTTTTGGATTTTTTCGTTGGCGTGCTTGTAATACAAATTGTCAAGGGCCACTTCGCCAAATTCTCGAAGCGGGTCGCTGATTAGGGCGTGAATGAATGATTGGGTCGCGCCGGAGACGCCGGCAAAATCCAGCACCACTCCGCCGTTTTTTGACAGCACAGGCATGATTTTTTCAATCCGCAGTTTTTTGGCGACTTCTTTGTTTTCGGCGAAATCACCGGCCAAGGTACGCAATTTAATCACAATTTTCATAGAAATTTTGGCTCACGATATTTGGCTCGCCGGCGTTCACGGATGGCCGCGTCATAAACATTGCCGATGCTGGTCAGCAGTGCCGTGAACTCCGGCGTGATCTTCAGCGACACATCCACAGCCACCAGCGTGCCGGCAAAAGCGGGCGCGTTGCGGGTTTCGTTGTGCGGGTCGCGCCGGGGATCGGCGTACAAACGCGGGAAGCCCTTCACCCGTTTGTCATATTTGAGCAGCGTGTACGCGGAGCCGCCGCTGTAGATGGCAAAATAACTGCGCGTGATTTTGGCGATGGATTTGATGAAAAACAATCCGGCACCGGCGTTTTCCGCCGTGCCGCCCTCCCGCCGCGTGGTGCCGCTGATGCCGGGGGTCATGGCCAAAAACAGCGCGTCCAAGTCCGTGGCGGGCTGCCAGTGGCGCCACATGCTTTTCGTAATGCCGATGCCGGTGTCGCAAATGCCGATGCTGACGCGATTGGTCTTTTTGAAATACTGCGCCGCCACCACCGCGCCATTGGGCGCGAGCGAGTGCTCCAGCACATTACGCACCAGTTCGCCGATGATGTATTTGACCACCGTGGCATGATCTTCCGACAAGTGCAGCAGCGGCACCATGTCAGCGATGAAGCGCGATTGGTCGCTCGCGGTTTTGATGACCGTCAGCGGGACAAAACGGCCGGCGGGTTCTTTCTTGTTGTAACGGAACGGCGACGGTGTTTGGGTGAATTGGTAAAGCCCCATGCGGTCCAAGTAGATGCCAGTTTGGGGAACTTTGCCAGTGATTTTGGCGTGTTCTTTTCCAACGCGCAACGCGAGAGCGGCGGCTATCACGAGGTTGGCGGGATGAACAGTCACCCATTTTTCGTGGGTTGAAATTTCCAGTTTTGCCGGATTGGACAAGTCCAGCGACGCGACAAACCGGAGAAAGTTACGCAGACTTTCTTGGTTGGAAAAATGGATTTTCATGGGCAAAATTTACCCGTAGGACGTGTTTCTGTCAATATACGTTCTACGGGTAATTTTCTCCCCGTAGAACGTGTTTTTTAGAAATACGTCCCACGGGGAGATTTTTTAGTACAGTCCCAATCACAAAAAAACGGCCACGCAGTTTTGCCGCGGGGCCGTTTTTGTTGCAGCGTTGGCTTTACACCACGCCTTGGTCAATCATGCTGTCGGCGACTTTCACGAAGCCGGCGATGTTTGCGCCAAGCACGTAGTTGCCCGGCTCGCCATATTCCTCGGCGGTGCGGTGGCAGTTGTCGTGGATGGAGGTCATGATTTGGTTCAAGCGCGCGTCAACTTCCTCGCGAGGCCAGTTGAGGCGCATGGAGTTTTGCGACATTTCCAAGCCGCTGGTGGCGACGCCGCCGGCGTTGGCGGCTTTGCCCGGGCCGTAGAGCAGTTTGGCGGCTTGGTAAACTTCGATGGCTTCCGGCGTGGAGGGCATGTTCGCGCCCTCGGCGACCAGTTTGCAACCGTTCTTTACCAATGCTTTCGCGTCGTTGGCGTCCACTTCGTTTTGCGTTGCGCTGGGGAAGGCGAGTTCGCCGGGGATGTGCCACGGGCGTTTGCCCTCGAGGTATGTCGCGCCTTTGTACTTGTCCACGTATTTTTTGACACGACCGCGCTTGATATTTTTCAACTCCATCAAATAGGCCAGTTTCTCGCGGTTGATGCCGTCCGGATCATGGATGGTGCCGTCGGAGTCGGAGAAGGTGATGGGCTTCGCGCCGTAGTCGAGGAGTTTTTCGATGGTGTATTGGGCGACGTTGCCGCTGCCACTGACCAACGCGGTGCGATCGGTGAAGTCTTCCTTGCGGGTGGCCAGCATTTCGCGGGCGAAGTAAACGCAACCGTAGCCGGTGGCCTCGGGCCGGATGAGCGAGCCGCCCCAGCTCAAACCTTTGCCCGTGAGGACGCCGGTGAACTCGTTGCGGAGCCGCTTGTATTGGCCAAACATGTAGCCGATTTCACGTCCACCCACGCCGATGTCACCAGCGGGGACGTCAGTGTCAGCGCCGATATGTCGGGACAGTTCGGTCATGAAACTTTGGCAGAAACGCATTACTTCAAGGTCGCTCTTGCCTTTCGGGTCGAAGTCGCAACCACCCTTGCCGCCGCCCATCGGCAGCGTGGTGAGGGAGTTTTTGAAGACTTGTTCGAAGCCAAGGAATTTTAGGATTCCGAGGTTGACGCTCGGATGGAAGCGCAAGCCGCCCTTGTACGGTCCAATGGCACTGTTAAACTCCACGCGGAAACCGCGGTTGACATGCGTTTTCCCATGGTCATCGACCCACGGCACGCGGAATTGGATGACGCGCTCCGGTTCGGAGATACGTTCCAAAATGGCGTGCTCTTGGTATTTGGCATGGCGGTTAACCGCAGGTTTGAGAGTTTCAAAAACCTCGCGGGTGGCTTGCAAGAACTCCGTCTCGTGCGGATTTTTCCGCGCGATGGCGTTCAAGACATCGGTTACATAACTTGACATAACATTGATTTACTTTCTATTAATAATATTTTGTTCACAACTTTGTCCCCTCAAGGGGACGAGGCGACAATATAGTTGCCGGTTGATTTTTGCCACAAAAAAAACAGAAATTTTGCAAATGTCGCGGCTGGGAAAAATTTTTAATATCAAGGAGTCAACTTGGTTTGAGGTTGTTCCTTGGCGGACTGGATTTTAACTTTCAGCAGGGCGGGATCTTTGACAATGGCCGAGGCTTTTGACCACGCTTCGATGGCTTGTTCCCGATTGCCGAGTTTGTAATGAATGTCAGCGAGATGGTCGAGGATTTCCGCGTCGTCCGGCATCGCGGCGGCGGCTTTTTGCTGGCATTCCAACGCTTTGTCGTATTCCTTCTTTTGATAGTGCACCCACGCCATGCTGTCGAGGTAAGTGGGATTGTCGG
>JAITHY010000174.1 GCA_031279715.1 Verrucomicrobiales bacterium
TGGCAAGAGGGATTTGTCACAAGCGGAGGGCCTCATCGACCTCATCCACGCGCGGAGCGAGCGGGCGCTGCGCGCGGCGCGGGCGTTGCAAGCGGGCAGGCTCGGCGCGCTGATGCTCACCGAGCGCGAAAATTTGTTGCAGCTGCTGGCGCACTTGGAGGCGCACATTGATTTTCCAGACGAGGATATCACGCCCGACACCGGCGAAAATTTCCGCGTGAAAATTTCACGGACACGCGACACCGTGCGCTCGCTGCTGGTGACGGCGCGCGAGGGAAAATTATTGCGGCAGGGCCTGACCGTCACCATCAGCGGCGCGCCAAACGCGGGCAAATCCAGCCTGCTCAACGCGCTGCTGGAGCGCGATCGCGCCATTGTCAGCGCCGTGGCGGGGACGACGCGCGACACGATTGAGGAGGAAATTATTTTGGCGGGCGTGGTGGTGCGGCTGATTGACAGCGCCGGGCTGCGCGAGAGCGGCGACGAGGTGGAGCGGCTCGGCATGGAACGGACACGGCAGGCGATTGAACGCGCGGATTTGGTGGTGCACTTGATTGACGGCTCCGTCGCGGAAAACGAGTCGCTGACGGTGACCCCGCCCGCCGGCGCGCCCCTCATCACCTGCCTGGCCAAAACGGATTTGCCGCTCAAAAAAAACGCGGGCGGCGCGCTGAAAATCTCCACCGTCAGCGGCGCGGGCCTGGTGGAATTAAAAAACGCCATCGTCAGCGCATTGCGCTTGAACGAAACCAGCGCCAGCCTCGACCACCTGGCCATCAGTGTCCGCCACGAGGCGTTGTTGCGCGACGCTGACGCTCACCTCACCGCCGCGCTGGACGCCATCGTCAGCGGCGCCGCACCGGAGTTCATCAGCAGTGACCTGCGTCACGCGCTCGACGCCTGCGGCAAAATCGTCGGCGAGGCCACCAACGAGGATGTGCTTGACCGCGTGTTTCAAAACTTTTGCCTTGGGAAGTAAGTTTTTATCCGCAGATTGCGCAGATGAGCGCGGAAAATAAAATCATTCAACCCGCCGTTGAGCCTCAACAAGGCAACGGCGGCATCTCACCGCCGCGTCGCGGGCGCGAGAGTTGAGTGTCAGCGGGAGACGGAATGCGTGGGTGAATGTCAGCGAGCGGTGATGCCGCGCGGCGGCGAAACGTCGCCGTTACCTTGAATGCGACAACACCCCGCCGGCTCCGCCAGCATCCCTCTTCCGAAGAGGGGAATGATGCTTGCGCAGGAAGGCTGTCTCAGCGCCGGCGGACAGGATGTTGTCCTGTTGTTTTTTATCCACTGAGCGGCGGAAATTCAGGCGCTCAATTTGACTTTGAGCCTGAGTTCACCGTGTTTTTTGATTTCGCCGACAAACCTTCGGACACACAAGCGCACCAGTTCTCCCTCTGTCAGTCCGGTTTGCCGGGAAACAGTTTCCAGTTCTTTTTTCAAAGAATCGTCGAATCGAATGGTGATGCCACGGTCTTTTTTTGGCACTTGCATCTGATTATCACAACACAGAATTTGGTTTGGTTAAAAAAAAGACTTGCAACCGTTACGGTTACGATGTAACCTAACCTTCTAACAAAAGGGAGGAAAACAAAATGAAACCCAACGCAATCAAACAATGGGCCGTGTTGCTGCTGACCGTCAGCGGCATGACGGCATTACCGCCGACCACCTCGGCATTTAGAGTCGCCACTGACACCACGGAGTCCAACAAAACCTACGTCTCGGACGGCAATTGGGCAGCTTTGCAGCTTGTCAATAACATCACCTACACTGGCAGCAATATTAACGCCAGCAGCACCTACAACAGCGGGTGGGGACCGCAGTTTGGCGTTTACACCCAGGCTCAAAACCAACTGCTTCTGCAAGGCGGCACAATAACTACCAGCGGCAGTTCCAGTTCCGCCTACGCCATCTTTCTGGATATCTCTAGCGGCGGCACACTCGCCAACTTGACCGTCCGCACCACTGGCGCCAGTGCCTGCGGGGTATTTGTCTATCGCAACAGCTGGATTTACGCCAGCCAGTTGGACATTTCCACCAGCGGCAGCCATGCCGTGGGCGTCAAGATAGACAATTCCTCCAGAGGTGTGCTTCAGGACGCCACCATCAACACATCAGGGATGCAAGGCTATGGCATTCAGATCAACGGCAACTGTTATCTTGAAGCCACCAATGTCACGATTAACACCACTGGCTCTTGGGGGCATCTGATGCAGATTCTATCTTCCACCGCAGTGTTCACGAATCTCAACGCTTCGTCCAGAGGTGAAAACGGCGGCGCGGCATTTTCCATTTATGGTAACAGCGGCCTGACCGTCAGCGGCGGCATCATAACATCGGAAAACAATGGCATTTCCGCTTACGGTAACAGCAACATCACGCTGAATGATGTGTCGTTGAATGGAGGCAAGCTGTTGTGGTGGGGAGCAGCTTCCGCCAGCACGACTCTAACAGCGAATCATTCGGAACTAATTGGCAATTTGAAAAATGACTTATCCGTTGTCAGTGGCGAGTTGATTTTCAACTTGAACGACAGCGCGTTCACCGGCGATACCAACATCAATAATAATTTTCAAGTGACCATCAACTCATCCAACAGCACCATCCTTGGCGACGTGACGGGCAGCGGCTCGTCCACGCTGAACATCAACGCGAGCAACAGCGTGCTCATCGGCGACATCATCGCCGCTGACGACGCGGTGCTGACGGTGAACTTGGACAATGCCAGTGAATTAACAGGCAAGATTGACCCCGTTGATTTGTCCGTGAAAAACAACTCAACTTGGAACATGACCGCTGACAGTCAGGTCAACAACTTGCTCATCAACAGCGGCGGGAAAATTATCTTCCAAAAAGACGCAAGTTCTTTCAAGACGCTGGCCGTCACCAACATCAGCGGGCGCGGCGAATTTCACATGAACACGGACATCGCCGCCAATCAAGGCGACTTGCTCACCGTCAGCGGTGACAGTGACGGCGCTCACCGCGTGCT
>JAITHY010000243.1 GCA_031279715.1 Verrucomicrobiales bacterium
CTGACGGTCACGGATTTGGTGGTAAACCCACAACGCGGTTTTTTGTTCGAACAGGCGTCCGTCCACAGGCTCGCCGTTGATGACCAGCCGCAGACCGCTGACCATCACCGCGGGGCCAAGCCTCAGTCTGGCGACGTATTCATTTTGTGTGTCGGCGTGATTGGTCACGGTCAGCGTCAGCGTGGCGCGGACACAATCGCCATCCGCGCGCGTGGCGACGTCGCTGGCGGTGGTGATTTTATCGCGCGGAAATTCAATCGGACGGCGCGCGTCGGAATTGCGCGCCTCTCGGTTGGTGAGGGAGAAAATGCCGCGCGTCATGAATTTGTCAGTGTCAGCGGCGGGCAGTGCCGCGCCGCTGAAGGCGAAGTGCATTTCCTCCAGCTTGCGGTCGGGCAGGAACAGATTGTCGAACACCGACCAATTGTAAAAATTCGAGAGAATTGGCAAATACGCGCCCGCCTGATAGTTGTTCAATTTTTCCAGCGCGGCGCGGTCGAGCGCGGCTTGCGTGGCGATCCATCCGGGGAGCGCCAGCAACGCGGCGGCGCCGAGCGTCACCGTCAGCGGCTTGCCCAGTTCGGCGGCGCTGTGGCGGCAGCCTTCGATGAGCCGCTGGCCGTGCACCATGAACAGCGGCAGCCACGGCAGAAAGACGGCGAAGAAATACAGTGTGAATGGGAAAGTCGCCATTTGCGCCAGCCACAGCGCGGGGATGTTGCGCAGCCGCGGCACGCAGCCGAGCAGCAGCAGTGTCGCGTTAACCAATGTCCAGGCGTAAACACCGGTGGTTTGAAAACTGACGGGAAACGGGATGCCGATGTTTAGCGCCAGCCCGCCAAGCGGCATTAGCAAGGCGCTGACGGTGACCAATGCCCACGGAAAGCGATTGAGCCAGAGGTACCCGCGCGTCAGCAGCCGCAGCAGGCCGAGCATGGTCAGCGCGCTGCCGATGAGGAGGACGACAATCAGGCAAACGTGATGGGTTAACTGAAAAAAAGCAATGCCTGCCAGAAAACCGAGCGTCGGCACGGCCAGCAATAGCACGCTGAGGATGACATCCCTGGCGGGCGTGAGCGGCAGCGGCGCGCACGCGAGGCCGAGCAGCGTGTAAAAACACAACGGCATGACCAGGGCGAATTGCGCGGCGAACAAAGTGTCGTAGTCAAAAATCCATTGCGGCACCGCCAGCGCCGGCGGCGCGGATTTTTCCAGCAGCCAAAGATTTCCCCAAATGAACGCGCCGGCGAGGATGAGCAGCGGAAGATGCCAGCGCATTGTCAGCGGGCGTCGGCGGAACCATTGCCGGCACGCGACACCGAGGATGAACAATGGAAACACGGCGGTCAGCGTCAGCGAACAGCGCAAATACAACTTGTCGTTGGGATTGGTGATTTCATCCCACACGAACCACGCGCCATGGCAGTTGATGGCGAGCAACACCGTCAGCGGCAGCACCGCAATCCACAGCAGGTGCAACGGATGATAAAATGAGGCGGGCAGGAGGTCGCGATTGGCTGCGGTTTTCACGCGGCCAGTATGTCGGCGCTGACAGTGGAATCAAGGCGTTTCCCCGCGCCTTTTTGCGCAACGATTAAAAAATTGAAATTGGCGGACGGTCTGGTAATTGTAAAAAAAATTATGACAAAGTTGATTCCGTTTGAGGAAAATGAATATCGCTCGCTGACCGCGCGGCTTTTGAACAGCGAGCGGCTGGATATCGCAACCGTTGAGCGGCTGGCGCTCACCGCCGGTGACAACGACGCATACGCCGCCCTTGACGGGGAGGACATTGCGGCGGCGGAGCGGGCGCTGACAGTGCTCTTCGCCTGCCAGCGAGCGGCGCCGCAATCCGTCACGGTCAGCGGCAAATTGCTGGAATACGCTCCCGATTATATTGACCAGTGCGGCGCGGAGGAGGAGTTTGCGAAGGCGGAGGCCTGCCTCGCCCGTTTGTGCGCGCTGCTGAGGAGCGCGCCGGAGCGCTGTCCCGTGGCGCTGGCGTGCGCCACCAGTCTGGTCTTTTTGCAGAGCCGTTATTTGGACCACAAGCCCGGTACGCTCGCTTCGTTGCTGGGCAAATTGCCGCTGAAAAATCCGGCGCAAAAAAAATACGCGGCGCTGTGCAAACTGGCGTTGCGATATCCCGATTTTCCCGCCATGCAGGCCGTGCGCGCGTGGGCGCTGGGCGTTTGGTTTGATGACGCCACATGGCGCGGGGACACGGGACGGGCCGACGCCTGGTTGGGGGAGTTGCGCGAGTTCGCTGACCGTCAGCCGGAAAATTCGCTGGTGGCGGAGCAATATCGGAGGATTTGCAGCCGCTTGCTTGGGCGGGCGCTCGACAACGACGACCTTGCGGGCGCGGAGCGGCAATTCGCCGGGTTGCGACATCTCGCCGCCGCGCACAGCACCCGTCATCACGCCATGGCCGGCGATTCGCCGGATTATTATTTTCCGCATGAAGCGGATAATTTCGAGCGCGCATGCTCGCAGGCCTTGGTTGACTTCGCTGTGTATCACGCGCGGCACGACGACCTCGCCGCCCTGCAAAAATGCCACGTCGCGCTGCTTGGTCTCGCGTCCACAGTGCGCCCCGAATCGGCGGCTTGGTTCAACGACCACAAGGGCGCGCTGCTCAGCCATCTTTGTTTGTTGCACGGCAACGCGCGCCAGTTCACGCAAGCGGGGCAAATGCTGGCGCAACTGCAAGCGCTCGCTGACGCTGACCCCGCTCATCGTTCGCTCCGCAAGAGTCTCGCGCATGCCTTGTACAATCTCGCCAAGAATTACGGCGAGGACGGCCTGGAGAGGCACGAACGCGAGATTGCCGAAAAAATCGCCGGACTCAAGACCCTCAGCGACGCCCATCCCGACGAGTTCGAGCCGCGCAAAATGTATGCCAGCGCATTGTATAATCTGTGCGGTGAGCAGGAGGCGGCGCGGCGACCGTCAGCGGCGACGTGGGAGTTGTTTTATCAATTCGTGCTCGGTCACGATGTTGGGTCGGATCTTGCCGAGAGCGCCGCCATTGAGGAGAAGGCGCTGATTGACCGGCGGAAGGATTTGGGCGCGGCGCGCGTTCACTGGCGGCGGGTGCGGGAACTGGCCCGAAAATATCCGCGCTACGAGGGGGTGCGCGCGCAGCTGGCGGGGGCGACGTTCAATATGCTGGTCAGGCACAGCGCCGCCGGTGATTTCAACGGCGCGTTGGAGATGTATTATTTGCTGGGACGGCTGGCGGAGTCGTTTCCCGACGACGCCGAGGTCGCGCTACGGTTGGCGAAGGGCGCGTTGAATATGATCACCGACTGCGGCGCCGCCGGCCGTCTCAACGCCGCCGAGGATGTGTACGCGTCACTGTCAGCGGTGGCCGGGCGTTTTTCCGGCGACGAAAAAATTGCGAGCCGCCTGGTCAAGGCGGCTCGCAATCTGGCGGTGGATTATTTCAACCGAAAAAATTACGCGCGGGTGGCGGAACTTTATCACGGAGCGCGGAATTTGTCCGCCGGCCCGTCCGCTGAGGCTGACCTTGACGCGCTAAAAAAAATGTCGGCGCTGGCCGACTTTCAGTGAGCGCCGACGGCGGCCAGCCGCGCCGCCCGCCCGCGCAATACGCTGACGCGGGCGTTGATTTCCCGGAATTGGCGGGCGTCGAATTTTTCGGGAATTTTGCAAAGTTTTTCCTTAATGTTTGCGAGCGCTGACAGTGACGGGCGCAGTTCGGCGGCGGTCATCATCGTCAGTGTGTCGTGGGCGATTTCGGCGCAGGCGGGATTGTGGCAGAACATGACCATGTGCTCGCCGGCGGCGATGGCGAGTTGAGTCGCGCGTTTCGCGCCGTAACGGATGGCGACGGCGCCCATTTCGAGATCATCAGTCATAATCAGTCCCTGATAGCCGAGTTCTTTTATCAAAAAATTATGAATAATTTTTTGCGAAAGCGAGGCGGGGTGCGGCGCGTCGTGCCACGCGGGAAAATGGGCGTGCCCGACCATGAAGGCGTCGGCGCTGACGGTGAAGGCGCGGAAGGCGCCCAGTTCTTCCGCGTTGATTTGCGCCAGAGTGCGGTCAACGCGGGGCAGTTCGCCGTGCGGATCGATGCCGCAATGGGTGTAACCGGGAAAATGCTTGGCGGTGCCGAGGACGCCTTGCGTTTTCATCGCATCAAGGAAAATACCGGCGCTGACGATGACTTCCCGCGGTGTCGCGCCGTAGCAGCGTCCGCGCAGGGAATTGTCAGCGTCAGCGTCCGGCGCGTAATCAACAACCGGCGCGAGGTTGAGGTTGAAGCCGAACAACGCGAGCAGTCGTCCCGTCAACTCGCCGTGTTCGCGGATGAGTTCACGGTCAGCGGCCCGGCGCAACAAATCCGCCGACGGCGGCTCCTCGCCGATGAGCCTCAGCCGCGAGACGCGCCCGCCCTCCTGGTCGATGGTGATGATGGGCGGGTTGTCACTGAGTTGGTAAAGTTCGGAGATGAGGTTGAACAGTTGTCGCGGCGAGGCGATGTTGCGCCCGAACAGGATGAATCCGCCCGGCTGGATTTTTCCAATCAAGGCGCGGGTGCCCGCTGACAGTGAGGGGCCGGGCAGGCCCATGAGGATTGGTTGACCGCTGAGATTGCTTGCCATATGGCGGCAAGGGTAGAAGATTTTTTTGGAATTTGGAACTTGGAATTTGGCGTTTGCCCATGATAATGGGCGCATGCCCCAGATTATTTTCACTCCGGTCAGCTCGGCGGAAATGAGCGCGCTGCCGAAGATGTTGCAACTGGAAATTCTCAGTGAGTTTCAGGTGTTGACGCCGGATTTTCTGGACGCCAACCCTGACAAATTCGGCGTGGTGCGCGACGGTCAGCGGGTGTTGTACCGTTACCGCGCCAAGGATTACCGGATTTATTTTGAGAAGACGGACGGTGGGTTGGGCATTCAGCGTGTGCTGCACAAAAACTCACTGAAGGATTTTTTCTTCCGTTCCAAACTGCCGGTGTCCGAGGATGAGGAATTACAGGGCAATCCGGCGTTTTGGGCGTTGATTGACGCGCCGGAAAAAAAGCCGGAGTAATTTTCTGAACCTCTCCATTCCGCCCCGCTTGCTAAAAATCGCCGAACGACTGCTGGTGGCAGACCTGCCGGAGTGTACGGCGGTAACGGCGCGCGCGCTGGCGGTGTGGGGGGCGTCGATTTTGTTCCATGTCGCGTTGGTGCTGGCGCTGGGGCATACGGTGGTGTTTTCCGGCGCGCGCGTGGGCGGGGTGTCGCGCCAGCGGGTGGAGGGCGCGCAGTTTCAGCCTTATGCCGGGCGGTTTGGCGTGGAGGAAATCAACGGAGAAAAACTGTATCACATTCCGACGCCGCTGGTGGAAGACCTTGCGCCGACGGCGGAAGACCCGCCGCCCGTCCCTGTCAGCGGGCGGGCTGACAGGGAGGCGGACAGTCCGCGTCCGCCGCGGCCCGGGCCGTCACCATCAGCGCCCGCGCGGACGGCCGGTAAAAATTCCTTTTTCGGGATGCGCGTCGAGGGGAAGGTCGTCGTGTTTGTGGTGGATGTGTCAGGCAGCATGCACGAGAAGACGGGGGCGACGACGCGGTTGGCGAGGGTGTTTCAACAACTGGAGCAGACGGTCTGGTCATTGTCAGCGGAGCAAAAATTCAACATCATTTTATTTGCCGCGAAAACGTCGCCGCTGTCGCCGGCGCCCATTGACGCCACGGACGAGAACAAGCGGCTGGCGTCGGCATGGCTGGCGGGTGACACGGACTGCGGCGGCACGACGAACCTGGAGGCGGGCCTGATTTTGGCGCTGACGATGAAGCCGGAGATGATTATGTTGCTGACCGATGGCGAGGCGGACAGCCGGGCGGAGGCCATCAAGTTGCAGGTAAAATTATTGCGCAAAAGATTTTGTCCGGCCGCGCGGATCTGCTCGGTTGGTTTTTATTTGGAGCCGAGCGGCGGGCCGGAGCGGTTGTTGCAAGATTTAAGCCGCGCCACCGACGGCGAATATTTGCGCCTGCAAAAAAGCATTGCTGAAAATCAGCGCGATTAGTGGAGCGGCTTATTCCGACCGGTTGGTTTGGCAGCGCGCCAGCAGCTTGCCTCCGGGGTGGACGATGATTTCCCCGGCGTCGAGACGGCTGGCGGTGAGGTGTCCGTCAGCGTGGATTTGCAAGCGTTCCGTGGCGGTGAATTGGCGCGTTTCCACTTTGCCGTGAATCTCGGCGGTCTTGAACGTCAGCGGCCCCTCGCTGTACAAGGTGGCGGAGGCGTTGACGTGCAAATGCCCGCCCTCGGCGCCGGCGTACAATTTGGCGTTGCCGCTGACAGTGACGCTGCCGCGGCTTTGCAGCTTGCAGCCGCTGCGGCCCGAAATTTTGATATTCTCCGCCTCCGCTTTCGAACCATTGAACAGGCAATGCGGGCCGATTTCCAAGTCGCCGTAAGTGCAAATGGCGGCGCCGGTTTCGCGGTCAAGTTTGTGGTTGCGCAAGTCGAGGTAGTTGGAACAGAACGTGCATTGCCACGCCGCCGCCTCGTAGTGCGCGTGCAATTCGTTGTGACAGTGCATGCAGACGATTTTTCGCCGCTCGACCGCCTGTCGTTTGCGCGTTTTGCGTTGTACACCGCCGGTTTTCAACGGAATGCGTTCGCCGCATTTTTGGCAATAAGCGGCGTTGGCGTTCGGGTAATCGTATTGCTGGTGCTGGCACGCCGGGCAGGTGATGAGGATTTTCTGGGGGCCTTTGTTGGAGCGGAGCAGCATGACGTCAGGCTTTCGATTTGAGGTTGAGCGCGAGGCTGCGTTCGTCACCGCCGATGGCGAGGGTGCCGCTGAAGTTCGCGCCGGATTCAATTAACAAAGATTTGGCGCTGACGGTGCCGCGCACTTGGGATTGGTCCTTGAGCGACACCTCGCCGTCAGCGTCGATATCGCCCTGGATGCCGCCCTCGACGCTGAAATCCACGCCGCGCAGGTTGCCGCGAATTTTGCCTCCGGGTTCAATGATGATCTCATTGTCAGCGGATAAATCGCCGTCGAGTTCACAACCGAAATAGCCTGCCGCTGTGGTGTGCATCGCGCCGCGCAGGGACACGCCGCCGGTGGTCAACTGCGTGAACCGCGGCTTGACCAGCGGGGCGACAACGCGCTTGCGCCAGTGAAACAATTTTTGCGCCAAGGACATGGCGGAAATCGTAGCTGCTTTTTGGCGGTGGAAAATGGTAAACTTTGGCATGCGTGAATTTCTGGATCCTATCACCCCCGATCTTGGCGACGAGGAATTCGCCGCCGCCGCCCTGGATTTGCTCCGCTGGCAGTCAAGGAACAATCCGGTGTACCGCCGGTTCCTGTCCGGCCTGGGCGTGGACCCGCTGACAGTGACCCGCTGGCAGGATTTTCCCGCGCTGCCGGCCAGCGCCTTCCGCGGGCAGGCGGTTTGCTGTTTCCCGCCGGAGCGCGCGCGGGCGGTCTTCACCACCAGCGGCACGACGGGCGCGGAATCGGGCCGGCATTATTTTGAAAATTTGAGTTATTATGAAAAGTCGCTGTCAGCGGGATTCAGAATATTTATGCCGGATTTGACACGGCATCGCTGGATTTCATTGATTCCAACGCTGACGGTGAAGCCGGATTCATCGCTGGGTTACATGATTGATTATTTGGGAAAAAATATTCCACATGACGGATTTCAGTCGTTTTGCGGCGCTGATTATGAGATTGATTTCAACCGTCTTGCGCATGAGTTAACAGCCGCTGACGGCAAGCCGGTTGCATTGTTCGGCGCCTCGTTTGCGCTCGCCACTGTCGGCGAGGTTTTTCAGGAGCGGGGCAAAAGCTGGCGGTTGACCGCTGACAGCGTCATCTTTGACACCGGCGGTTACAAAGGCCGGCGCCGCGAACTCACGGCCGGCGAATTGTCCGGTCTCATGGCCGGCGTCTTTGGTTGCGCCGCCCGCAACATTTACAATGAATACGGCATGACCGAACTCTCCACTCCCGGTTACGCCAGGCTCAGCGAGGGGATCCACCGCTTCCCGCCGTGGTTGCGCGTGCTCATCCGCGACCCGCTGACCATGAGGATTTGCGCGCCCGGCGAGCGGGGGTTGGTGCAACTCTACGACCTTGCCAATGTCGGCAGCGTCATGGCGCTTGGCACGCTCGACACCGCGGTGTATGAGCGTGACGGCATTCGTTTGCTGGGGCGAGTGTCAGCGGCGGATTTGCGCGGCTGTTCCCTGCCGTATGAATTTTAAAGTTGCGGTTTTGAGATTTGAGTTTTGAATTTTGAGTTGATATGACCACCGCCGAACGTGTCGCCGTCATCGCCAGCGCCTTCAATGGACGGGCCGACCTTGGCTTTAACAGCGAGGCGGATTTGCGCGGCCTCATCATTGGCGAACTTGGCGATGTTGAAATTTTCGAGCGTCCCGTCCTGCGCGGCGGTGTTCCGCTGATGGCGCGCCCGCCTGAAACCATCTACCACCTCTGCGCCGCCAACCTCGGCGTCAGCGCGGAAACCAGCCTGGTGCTTGGCTTGCTGCTTGGCAGCCGGCTTTATTTCAAACTTCCCGGCGGCGGCCTGCCCGCTTTCGTCAACACCGTCAGCCAACTGCCGCCGACGTTGCGCGAAAAAGTCATCCTCCTCGCGCGGCACGACCCGGCGCTGATGCTGACCGCCGACGCCGTAATCGTGTACGGCAACGACGCAACCATCGACGCCATTCACCGGCAGGTGAGTTGGCGTCAGCGGTTCCTCGCCTACGGTCATAAAATCAGCCTCGGTCTGATTGACGCTGACGATGAGACCCCCGCCATCGCCTCCGCCGCCGCGCGGGAAATTCTCGCCCATGAGCAACTCGGCTGCCTCTCCCCGCAAGCCTATTTGTGCCGCGACGCCGCCCGCGCCGAAAAATTCTCCGCGCTGCTGGCCGATGCTCTTGCCGCGGCCCGTCGGCGCCAGCCGCTCCCCGCGCTGACCTTCGACGAAACCGCGCTGCGCCAGCATTTCCGCCAAACCGCCGCCGCCAACGGGGAAAAAATTCTCACCGGCGCTGACCATGAATATATCATCATCAGCGGCGCGAAAAAACTGGTGCTCACCCCCGCCCGCGCCACTGTCAGCGTTCTTGACACGTGGGAAATTGCCGACTGCGACAAATGGCGCGGCAAACTCAGCGCCGTCTCCCACACCCGCCCGCTGCCGCTGAGCGTGACGGATTATTTCACCAAACTCGGCGTTTCCCGCTTCTGTCCAACCGGCGGACTCCAAGCCCCGCCCCTGGCATGGCGTCACGACTCCCGCCCGCGGCTGGCGGACTTGCTCAAATGGATTACCTTTGCCTGAGCCGGCGTCAACTTGGTGAATTAATCAATGTGAAAAATTGAAAAAAAAAAATCACCCGTCATAATCTCCGCATGTCTGAATCAATTTCGTTGAACATTGCGGATTTGCGGCGGGAGTACGCCACGCGCGGCCTGCGGCGGGAGGATTTGGCGGAAAATCCGGTGGCGCAGTTTCGCGCCTGGTTCAAGGAGGCGCAGGCGGCGGAGTTGCTGGAGCCGAATGCGATGTCGCTGGCAACGGCGGGGGCGGACGGGCGTGTGACGGCGCGGATGGTGTTGCTCAAGGCGTTCGATGAGCGGGGCTTTGTGTTTTTTACCAATTACGACAGCGCGAAGGCGCGGCAGATGGCGGAGAACGAGCGGGTGGCGTTGTTGTTTCCGTGGCTGGCGTTGGAGCGGCAGGTCAGCGTCAGCGGGCGGGTGGAGAAGATTTCGGCGGCGGAATCGCTGGCGTATTTTGCGAGCCGCCCGTTTGGGTCGAGGCTGGGGGCGTGGATTTCACAACAGAGCAGGGTGATTCCGTCGCGGAAGTTGCTGGAGTTGAAATTTGAGGAGATGCGGCGGAAGTTCGCCAACGGGGAGGTGCCGTTGCCGGGATTCTGGGGCGGGTACCGTGTGGCGCCGCTGACGGTGGAGTTTTGGCAGGGCGCGGCGAGCCGGTTGCATGACCGGTTCCAATATTCACGCGGCGCTGATGGGGAGTGGGTGATTGAGCGATTGTCGCCGTGAGCGTTTTCAATTGAGGAGTGCGCTGACGGTGACAAATGGTGGCGGGATAATTTTCAATTAAACGCCTCCATTGCCTCCCGCGTGATGGTGTGGCGCGAGCCGCAACGGGGGCAGCTGATGCGGAGCGATTGCGCGTTGCCGAAAAGCTCCTCCGGGTTGCGTTTGAAAGACGGGGCGAGCAATGACGCAATCCGCCGCCCGTCACAACCGCAGTGCCAGCGATAACGGCGTTGTTCGAGCAGGCTGAGTTGCTCGCGCTGGTCCAAGGTGCGGATGTCAGCGTCAGTGAGGGCGGTGAGCCAATCAAGATCGCAATCGGGCTGGGCGCTGACCATGACGTAGTCTTCCCCGGCGAACGGGAAGAAGCGGGAGGGGCGTTGCTCGCTCTGGCGGTAGTAGGTTTCACTGGCGGCGAAGATGTCGCTGCCGGTGAACTCAACAGCGCTGCGGCGGGCGGGCGCGTTGCCGCGCACGACGTCAGCGTAGAAAAAATTACGGTCGGCGCGCTTGATGTTTTCGGTGAAGATTTTTCCGGTGACGCCTCCGGTCTGGTTATCGCCGGTGACGAAAAGATTGAGCGGCGGGGCTTGTAAATTTACCGTCCACGCGGCCATTTCGTTGTGCGGGCGCGAGGCGAGGTGCAGCGTCAGCGCGGCGAGTGTTTCCTTGAACAAACGGTCATGGTCAGCGGCGACTTTGATTTCGTTGGCGGCGAGGTGAAGATAATAATCGACGTACAACTCGCCGAAATCGGCGCGGGTGAGCAGGGCGTTGCGATGGCGCACAAAATAACTGCGGACTTCGAAACCGTCGGGATGTTCCATGCGGACAGTGTACACGCTGACGGTGAGGTTGGCATCCGAAAAATTGATGACAAAATGGTTGCGGGGGCAGGATTTGAACCTGCGGCCTTCAGGTTATGAGCCTGACGAGCTACCTGGCTGCTCCACCCCGCGATGGAAAGGGACGGCAATGTTATCACTGTCAGCGGCGGCGTCAATGAAAAAAATATTAATTTATTTGGTAGCAGCGGAGGGATTTGAACCCCCGACCAAAGGCTTATGAGTCCTCTGCTCTACCAACTGAGCTACGCTGCCGACGAAAATGAAACGCTGATGTTGCCGGATTTTTTTCATTTTTCAATCACGAAATTTTAGTGTTCACTAGATTCCACAAAATGCTCACGTTCAAAATTGACAAAATCCTGCGGCTGCGCTTGTGGCTGCTGGAGCGGTTCAAGCTTGGCGAAACCAGCGTCACACTGTTCTGGGCGGGTGTGGTCGGGTTGTGCGGCGGGCTGTTGTCGGTCGGGTTTCTTCGGTGTGTGCGCGCCTTGCAGCGCGTGTTGACACATCACGCGGAGGACAACCTCGCGGTTATTGCCACTGACCTTGACAACTGGGAGCGTGTGTTGATTCCCACCATCGGCGGACTGCTGGCGGGCGCAATCCTGTACCTCGGCAAGCGGCTGACGCGCGGCAAGCAATCCACCGATTACATGGAGGCGGTGCTGGTCGGCAATGGCATTGTGCGCTTTCGCGACACGGTCACCAAAAGCGCCTCCTCGCTGTTCTCCATCGCCAGCGGCAGTTCCATCGGGCGCGAAGGGGCGATGGTCACACTGTCAGCGGCGTTTGCGTCGTGGCTTGGGCGCGCGCGCAAAGTCTCCACCCCGCGGCTTCGGCTGCTGGTGGCGTGCGGCGCGGCGGCGGGTATTGCGGCGGCGTACAAAACACCCGTTGCCGGCGCGCTGTTCGTGGCGGAAATCATCCTGGGATCCATCGCCATGGAAACGTTCGGCCCGCTGGTGTTCAGCTCGCTCATCTCAACATTGGTGGTTTACCAACTGCTGGGAACCACGCCGACTTATTTGATGCCGACTGTTTTTCATGTCGGCTCCAACTGGGATTATTTGCTGTTTTTATTGCTGGGAATTTTGACGGGAATTTTCTCGCCCTTGTTCCTGAAAACGTTGCAAGGCGGCGAGAAAATATTCCATCGCTTGAACTTGCCGCTGACGGTGAAGCTCGGCATCGGCGGGCTGATTGTCGGGATGATTTCCATTTACTCACCGTTGGTGTGGGGCAACGGCTACGGCGTGGTGGGCGATTTGCTGTGCCGTGAAAACCTGCCCTGGACGCTGATGATGGCGACATTGTTGTGCAAAATTTTTGCCACCAGCGCCAGCGTCGGGTCCGGCGCGGTGGGCGGCGTGTTCACGCCGACGCTGTTCGTGGGGGCGGCGATTGGCTGGCTGTTCGGCACGCTGGTGAACAGCCTGTTTCCCGCGCTGATGGTGACGCCCGCCGGTTTCGCGCTGGTCGGAATGGGTTGCGTGCTGGCGGCGGGCACGCAAGCGGTGTTGATGTCCATCATCATGATTTTCGAAATGTCACTGCAATACGAGGTTGTTCTCCCGCTGATGCTGGGCTGCGTGACGGCATATTTTGTTGCCAAGGGGCTTGGGCAGGAATCCATCTACGCCGCGCATTTGAAAAACAAGCGGGCGGCAAAAGAACTGCTCAGTCAGCGCGTGCTGACGGTGACAAATTTGCTGCGCAAAGATCCGCCGACGGTGGCGGAAACCGCGCCGTTCGGCGAAATCGCCCGACTGTTCATCGCCTGCCGACTGAACAATTTATACGTGGTTGACCGTCAGCGGCGTTTCCTGGGCGTCGTTTCGCTGCACGAGATGAAGCCGTTTTTACACGACCCGAACATCGCGCAAGCCGTCCTCGCCGCCGACATGATGCGCGACGATTTTCCCACGCTGATGGTGACGCAAAATCTGAGCGAGGCCCTGCACCGTTTCACCGCCGCTGATGTTGAACGCCTTCCGGTGCTTGACGAGGAGGGTGTGTTGCTCGGTTATCTTTCCAAAACGGATTTGTTGCTGACGCTGGCGAAATAAACCGCCCTGGGAAATTCTAAATTACAAAACACAGACCTTGCGCAAAGACGCCAAGATTTTTTGTTTTCTTGGCGTGAGCAAAGTGACGGCGGTTTTCAGCCGCCGCCGGCAACACCCGGCGGCTCAACTCCATCACCGCTGAGGATGAACTTTGGCTCCTGTTGAGCGCTGGTTATTACAAACTATCGGGGACGAATTCCAAGCGCAGCGCGCCGTCACCGGTCAAAATCAAGCGCCCGTTTTCCAGGGTTGCATGGCGCGCTTGTTTTAACTCGGACAAATAGCGCCGTTCCCGTGTCATGGCGTCTGGCAATCCCATCATCATTGTGCTTGCAAAACCTGCGCTGAAGTCCACTTCGCCCGTCTGGGTGAATTTTGCGACGCCGGTGTAGCGGTTCACGCTGGCGTTGCCGCTGACGCGATTGGCGTCGCCCACCGTCAGCGTGATGGCGCCAGTGGCTTGGGCGCTGCCATCAACAGCGATCCAGTTGTTGAGTTTCCACGTTTTGCCGGAGAGTTGGGCGAAGGTTTCCTGTGCCCGCGCCCCGGCTGATGAGTGGGTTGCGGTTGACTGGCAGCCGGCGAGGGTGAAAGCGGCGAGGCTTAGCGAGAGCAATAACATGTTCAGCGGGTTCATAACTTTAATCCTTTTTTAACCGACTTGTTTGCGCACGTCTTCCGCCAGGGCGGTGCTCAAATAACGCTCGCCAGTGCTACAGGCAAGGGTGATGATGAGCTTGCCCGCATTATCGGGGCGTTGCGCGATTTGTAAAGCGGCAAAAACATTCGCGCCGGTGGAGATGCCCACCAGCAGCCCCTCTTCCCTGGCGAGGCGGCGCGCCATCATCAGCGCGTCTTCGTTGCTGACGGTGATGACTTCGTCCACGATGTTCAAATGCAGATTGTCGGGAATGAAGCCGGCGCCGATGCCTTGAATTTTGTGCGGGCCGGGTTTGATGGGGGCGTTGTCCAGCGTTTGTGTGATGACCGGCGAGTCTTTTGGCTCGACCGCCACGGCCTTGAACTCCGGCTTTAACGCCTTGATGGTTTCCGCGATGCCGGTGATTGTTCCGCCCGTGCCGACGCCGCTGACGATGAAGTCCGCCTTGCCGTCGGTGTCCTGCCAGATTTCCTGCGCGGTGGTTTTGCGGTGAATTTCGGGATTGGCGGGATTGCGAAACTGTTGTGGAATCCACGAGTTGGCGTGCTCGCGGTGCAGTTCCTCCGCGCGGGCAATCGCGCCCTTCATGCCTTCCGCCGCCGGGGTCAGCACCACCTGCGCGCCGAGCAACGCCAACAGCGTGCGGCGTTCCACGCTCATGCTTTCCGGCATGGTCAGTGTCAGCTTGTAGCCCTTGGCGGCGGCGATGAATGCCAGCGCGATGCCGGTGTTGCCGGAAGTTGGCTCGATAATCAGCGTGTCTTTTTTCAGGAGGCCTTTCCGTTCCGCGTCCTCAATCATTGCCGCGCCGATGCGGTCTTTGACGCTGCCGAGAGGGTTGAAAAATTCGCACTTCAACGCGATGGTTGCGAGGCAGCCTTCGGTGAGGCGGTTTAGTTTCACCAGCGGCGTTCTGCCGATGGTCTCAACGACGTTGGTGTAGATGGCCATGTCCGTATTGTGCGCGGTCAATCGGGCTGAGACAATCACAAAAACAAACCGGCGGCGGCCGGAGTTATCCAAGACCGCCGCCTGATTGATGAAACGTCCAGGTTATTTTGCGATTTTCTTGAGCAGGTCGACGCAACGGTTGGAGTAGCCCCACTCGTTGTCATACCAGCTTACCAGTTTGAAGAATTTGCTGTTCAACTCGATGCCGCTGCCGGCGTCGAAGATGCTGGAGTGTTGGTCGTGGATGAAGTCGCTGGAGCACACTTCGTCCGCGGTGTAGCCGAGGATGCCTTTCAGGTAGGTTTCGCTGGCCTTCTTCATTGCCGCGCAAATTTCCTGGTAACTGGTTTCCTTGACTGTGCGCACGGTCAAGTCAACCACGCTGACGGTGGGCGTCGGCACGCGGAAGGACATGCCGGTGAGCTTGCCTTTTACCTCGGGGATGGCCAGGCCGACGGCTTTGGCCGCGCCGGTGGTGGAGGGGATGATGTTGATGGCGGCGGAGCGTCCACCTTTCCAATCCTTGCGGCTGGGGCCGTCGACGGTTTTCTGCGTGGCGGTGTAGCTGTGGACGGTGGTCATCAGGCCTTCCTCAATGCCAAAGCCCTCTTTGAGCAGGACGTGCACCACGGGGGCCAGGCAGTTAGTGGTACAACTGGCGTTGGAGATGATGTGGTGTTGCTCGGCGACGTACTTGTGGTCGTTGACGCCGATGACGATGGTGATGTCCTCATTCTTCGCCGGGGCGCTGATGATGACCTTCTTTGCGCCGGCATCAAGGTGGCCTTTGGCCTTGGTGGCGTCGGTGAACAGGCCGGTGGATTCGATGACGTAATCCACGCCCAGCGCCTTCCACGGCAACGCGGCGGGGCCTTCCTTGACGGCGAGGCACTTGATTTTGTGTCCGTTGACCACCAGCGTGTCGTCCTCGGCGACGGTGGGGGCGGATTTTTCGCTGTGGACGGTGCCGTTGAAGCGTCCTTGGGTGGAGTCATACTTCACCAGATAAGCGAGGTTGTCCGCGGGAACCAAATCGTTGACTGCCACCACGTCCACTTCCTTGCCAAGCAAGCCTTGATCCACGATGGCGCGGAAGACCAGGCGGCCGATGCGACCGAAACCGTTAATACCAACTTTAATACTCATTTGAATGTTCTTTCTATTGTTAGGGTTAAGCGGGAAGAACTATAGGTCCCGCGCTCCTCAGGTCAAGGGGGAAATGCCGGGCGGCTACAGCAAATTTGCCGCCATCTCCGCCATCGGGCTGCGCTCGCCTTTGAACAGGTTGACGTGCGCCATGAACGGCTGCCCTGCCAGGCGGCTGCGGGTGTACACCAGGCCGTTGGTGTGCGCGTCCACGTACGGGTTGTCAATCTGCGCAAGGTCGCCGATGAGAATCAGCTTGCTGCCCTTGCCCATGCGTGTCACCAGCGTCTTGGCTTCATGCGGGGTTAACTGCTGCGCTTCGTCGACGATGAAAATGCTGTTGGGGATGCTGCGTCCGCGGATGTGTGCCATGGCTTCGATTTCCAGCGTGCCGTTCTGCAACAGCAGCGCGTACGGTGGCAGCGGTTTCAGGGGGGACTCGGAGGTTTGTTTGCGCTGGCTCTGGCGCTGACGGTCAAACAACTCCGGTGTCTTCGGCTTGGATAACAGCAAATCCAGCGCATCATAAGCGGGCTGCACCCATGGCTGCATTTTTTCCTCCTTGCCGCCGGGGAGGTAGCCGATGTCCTTGCCCGTGGGCATGATGACGCGGGTGATGAGCAGTTTGTCATACACTCCCTGCTGTACTTGTTGCAATGCCGCGCCGACGCTCAGCAGGGTCTTCCCCGTGCCCGCCTTGCCATACACCGTCACCAGCGTCAGCTCCGGGTCAAATAATGCGTCGAGCAGAAAACGTTGCCCCAAGTTGGCGGCCTTGAAGACGCGCCCGCCGCGGATGGTAATACAATCGTGCCGCAATTTGCGAAACCGCCCGCCCCCTGTGTGCTGCGCGGGGAGGCCATGCGTCGGGTCATCCTGGTTGACCAGCAGCGTATATTTGTTCAACTCCGGCAGCCGGTCTTTGCTGATGAGCAGTTCCCCCTGGCTGGCGAAAGCCTGTACGCGGTGCGCGGGCAAGGCCAGCGTGTCATAC
Organism: Verrucomicrobiales bacterium; assembly: GCA_031279715.1. GTDB lineage: Bacteria > Verrucomicrobiota > Verrucomicrobiia > Methylacidiphilales > JAAUTS01 > JAIRPN01. The sequence goes on from JAITHY010000243.1 coordinate 16,739, forward strand.
TCCTCATGATGAGCGGGATGAACTGTGCGGGTGATGTCCGAGTCTTCCACACGGTCAGTGCGGTAATCTTCCACCTCCAGGCCCAGAGCTTTCGCTTTAAGTTGCATGTTCAGGTCCTTCGACACCAAAATCGTCGGCGGTATCTCATTGTCAGCGATGTAGGCGGCGGTGGCCAGGATGCGGTTGTCGGGCGTGGCCAGGTCGGGGAACAGGGTTTTGACCAGTTGAAAGCGTGGAGAGTCCGCCGTCAGCACCCAATTCTCGTTGATGAAGCGGATGTGTCGGTTGATGGCGACGCGGATTTTGCCTCCGTTGGCCAAGAGCACACCGTTTTGCATGTCCTTGGTGGTTTTGAAAATGGCGGAGAGGTGGCGGTGTACCTCGCGGGCATGGGCGCCGCGCGTGGTGGACTCCGCCTTGAAACGGTCCAACTCCTCCAGCACTTCGACAGGAATCCACACCACATGTTCCTTGAATTGGAAGACCGACTGCGGGTCATGGATGAGAATGTTGGTATCAAGGACATATTGTTTGATCCGGTGAATTTTTTTGCTCACAAGAATAATCAAGCGCAAGCACGTTTGCATGTACAGTAAAAACGCACCGCCGGATCTTTTACCCGCAAGCTTGCCATCCGCTGTTGCATCCGGCTGTTGGGGCTTTAGGGCAAATCGACATTCCATCCCATCGGGATGGACGCTCCCGCGAAAAATAATTTGCAATAAATATAAAAAACCCTTGACGGGGCATGGTTTTTGTATAGCCTAAGCGGCCTATGGTGCAGAATACAATTCGCCAATTCGCCAATTCGCCAATTCGCCTTATGAGCCATCTCCGC
>JAITHY010000001.1 GCA_031279715.1 Verrucomicrobiales bacterium
TTTCAGCAAATCCGATCAGGCGAGAAAAGACGACTTGAGCAAGCAGATTAGGGAGATCGACCCCGATGGCCGGTTTGGCCAGGCGCGCAGCGACTTTGGCCGCTCCGTTGGCGAATTGCAACGTTATCTTGGCTTGTATCAAACTTCCGACAATACGGTGACGGACATCATCCGGTTGATTCAGGAACATTTGCAATATTACCAAACCGCGATGGGAAAATATCAATGAAAACAAGCATGCTGGCACTGATATTGGGGCTAACGTATTCGCTGGCCATGGCGCAGGATTATCGCGCCACGGGCACCGCTGCCAATCAAGGCTCCGGCGGTGTCACCGCTCGTGGCGCCACCGTTCCGGACAAAGACCGAGACGCCAACGGTGAATTCACCCTCGGCTCGCAAGCCGTCGGCAATGTCAGCGAACTGGTCAAAAGAGTCCGGCAACAAAACGAAACAGCGACCAAGCGCATCCTCGAAATCGACACCTACGTCAATCCCATCCTTGGCGAAACCGCCGGGCAGTTGTTCGGCGTCAAACCGGAGGAATTTTTGTTCCTTATGAAACAATCCCTCTCCCGCCGCTCCTCCGCCGTTTTTCGCAAACAGCGCAGCGCTGACAATCAAACCACCGAGGGTATTCTTGAATATTTCGAAAAAGCGCACGCCGCCATTCAACACAAGGAATACTGGTACGGGCGCGAGGAAAGCCTTGTCCCTCTTGACTCTCAGCTTTATCAAATGATGAAAATCGACGTGCTCGCCGCCATTGCCAAGCGTCCTGACGGCGACAAAATTCAAGCCATGCTCGTCGAGCGCGAAACCTTGCTCGGTCGCCTGAACACCAATCTTCCGTTGTTCAATTATTTGCAAGAACGCCGCGAATGGTGGAAAACCTATCCGGATTACGTCAAAGCCGTCGAGCAAGAATCCCAGGGCATTGATGCCGAGACCCGCAACGGTCAGGGAGGCCCCGTCGGGGGCTGGGGCGGCGGCGGTGGTTGGGGAGGGGGCGGCGCGCGTGGCGGCGGTGGACGCGGACGTTAATTAAACATTGCAATTTTCCCAATCAGCGTTAGCGTCAATGCAGCCTCTATCCGCGCCTGTGGTTTAATGGTAGAACATGAGCTTCCCAAGCTTGGGGCGAGGGTTCGATTCCCTCCAGGCGTAAATTCCCGCTCATCACCAGCCGGAAAAATTTCTCACCGGATTGACGCCGGAGGAATCTTGCAGCCGCAACGCTGATGTGGGCACCCAGCCGGTTTCTTCGCGCACGGTGGCGATTTGAGTGAAGTTGCCGCCTCCGCTGACAATGCGGACGCGAGTGCCGGCTGATAACATCCGCAAAGGCGGCTCTTGTTGATAGGGGCCTTTTTCCAACAACGGCTCTTCCGAGGTCAGATAGTAATTGTACGCCATGTCCGCGTTACCACCACCGCAGCCGCTGACGATGACCCCCAGCGCCATGGCACTGACAGTGAGGGTAAAAAAATGTCGCAGGTTCATGCGTCACAGTTTAGGGAAGGGGAGACTCCGGGCAATTATTTTTTATAATTTCCGCTTGCCTGAGAAAAGCAAATCGCTACTCTCTTTCAACTATGTCTCAACACAAGAGTTTGCGTGGCTCCAGCCAAATCAAGGTGAAGCGGAACGTCCTGAAACGTTTTGAGCGTGTGGACTTGCTCAAAAAGCGCGGTCAATGGAAAGAAGGCGCGGGCAACGTACACAAGCTTCCCAAGACCAAGCCTGAGGAATAATCGGCAAGCCGTATGATCCGGCTTAACAAATTTCTGGCGGCGGCGGGGCATGGCTCGCGTCGTTCCTGTGATACCCTCATTCGAGACGGCAAGGTCGTGATTAATGGCAAAACTGTCACCAATCTCGCCACACGAGTCAAACCTACCGACGCTGTCACCGTCAGCGGGCGGCGCTGTCGTCAAGAAGAAGCTGTTTACCTATTGCTGAACAAGCCGACCAGCGTGGTGTGCTCGCGCATCGCGCAAGGGCGGCGCAGGACGGTGTTTGACTTGGTGCCGGAGGATTTGGCGCGCTTGTTTTACATCGGGCGGCTTGACCTGGATAGCGAAGGGTTGCTGATTCTCACCAACGACGGCGACGCGGCGCAGAAGCTGACGCATCCGAGTCATAAGCTGGAAAAAACTTACGTGGTCGAATTAGACCGGGATTTTGATTTCGAGTTGGCGCCGCGTTTTGTCAACGGCTTCATGATTGAGGGTGGCTATGCGAAGACGGAGGCAATGTTCAAAATCAGCAAGCGGCATGTCAAGGTCATCCTCACGCAAGGCTTGAAACGGCAAATTCGTTTGATGTTTTTGAAACACGGCTACAAGGTCAAAAAATTACAGCGCGTGCAAATGGGCAGCCTCAAGCTCGGCAAAATGCGCCCCGGCATGTGGCGCTTGCTGACTGACGATGAGATTGCCGGACTTAAAGTCCGCTGACGGTCAGCGCCTTTTGGAAATCCGCCTTGCGCTGACGGCGGGCGGACCCAAAAAATTTCCGTGTGTTTCACGCATTCCGTGGTTAAATTCTTTCCGCTGACCATGAAAAAATCGCGACAGGACAAGGCATTGTGGGGCGGACGGTTCGCCGCCACGCCGGACAAACTCGTGCAGGAATTCACCAAATCAGTGCAGTATGATTGGCGGTTGTACCGGGAGGATATTTTCGGCAGCCTTGCCCATGCGCGGATGTTGCGGGAGATTGGCGTCATCAGCAGCGGGGAGTTTGCGGCGATTGAAAAGGGGTTGCGACAAATTTTCGCTGAAATTGAGGCGGGCGTGTTCAAGTGGGACGCGGCGCGTGAGGATGTGCATATGAACATTGAGTCAGCGCTGACGGCGCGGACGCCCGCCGGGGCGAAGTTGCACACAGGTCGCAGCCGCAACGACCAAGTGGCCACTGACATGCGGTTGTGGATCAGGCACAGCATCGCCACCGACCTTGCGCTCATTACCGGCTTGCAAACAGCACTGGCGCGGCTGGCACGGAAATACCAGCATATCGTGATTCCGGGTTACACACATTTGCAACGGGCGCAGCCCGTTTGGTTCGCGCATCATTTGCTGGCGTATGTCGAAATGCTGGCGCGGGATTTTTCACGGTTGGAGGATGCGTGGCAGCGCGCCGATGTGTTGCCGCTTGGCTCCGGCGCGCTCGCCGGAAGCACCATTCCGCTGAAACGCGAGCGGGTGGCGCAATTGCTCGGCTTCAGCGCGGTATCGCAAAATTCACTTGACGCGGTCAGCGACCGCGATTTTATTTTGGAATACGCCGCTGGCGGCGCGATTCTCGCCGTGCATTTGTCGCGGCTGGCGGAGGACTTGGTGCTGTGGTCAACCGCCGAGTTTGGTTTCATCCGCATCGGCGATGCTTTCACCACCGGTTCCAGTCTGATGCCGCAAAAGAAAAATCCTGACGTGGCGGAGTTGGCGCGCGGCAAATCGGGTCGCGTCATCGGCAATCTCGTCGCGCTGCTGACGATGCTCAAAGGGCTGCCGATGACCTATAACCGCGATTTGCAAGAGGACAAGGAGCGGCTGTTTGACACGGTGGACACGGTGCGGCAGACGCTGGGCGTTCTCGCCGCGATGCTCGCCGACACGCAAGTCAACGCCGCCGCCTGCGAGCGCGCCGTCAGCGACCCGCTGTTGCTGGCAACCGATGTGGCGGACTGGCTGGTGAACCGCGGCGTCCCGTTCCGCCATGCGCACGAAATCGTCGGCCAAGCCGTCGCCCTCAGCGAGCGACGCCGCATTCCGTTGAACAAACTGCCGCTGACGGTGTGGAAGAAACTCCATCCCGTCTGCGACGCCAGTCTGCAAAAAATCTTCAATGTCCGCGAGGCGTTGTCCCGCCGCAAGATGACCGGCGCGCCCGGAAAGAAGCAAGTTGAGGAACAACTCAAACGGTGGGAAAAAATCTTGAAATAATTTTATGCATCATTTTTATCGAAAAAACGGTTCGTTGTTTTGCGAGGGAGTGTCACTGTCAGCGTTGGCGGGGAAATATGGGACGCCGCTGTATGTTTATTCGGCGCGGACATTGCGCGAGCACTATCAGCGGCTTGACTCGGCGCTGGCGGCGCTTGACCCGATGATTTGTTTCGCCATGAAATCAAATTCCAATCTCAGCGTGTTGCGGACGCTGGCGCGGGAGGGCGCGGGATTTGACATTGTCAGCGGCGGGGAATTGTTCCGCGTGTTGCAAGCGGGCGGAGAGGCGGGGAAGTGCGTGTTTGCGGGCGTGGGGAAAACGGATGATGAAATCGCCTGCGCGCTGCGGCGGGGGATTTACGCGTTTCATGTGGAGAGTTATTCCGAACTGGGGCAAATCAATCGCATCGCGCTGAGGATGCGGAAAAAAGCGCCGGTCGCGGCGCGGGTGAATCCGAACGTGGACGCTGACACTCACCGCAAAATCACCACCGGCACTTACGAAAACAAATTTGGAATTCCGTTTGAGGAAGTTGGGGAGTTCTACGGACAGGCGTCGCGGCTGGCCGGAATTAAGTTGCGCGGGGTGCAAATGCACATCGGCTCGCAAATCACCAGCGTCAGGCCGTTCCGTGAGGCGGCGGAAAAAATGCTGCCGCTGGCGCTGACATTGAGGGCGCGGCACGGCATTGAATATTTCGGCATGGGCGGCGGGCTGGGCATCGTCTATGACCCCGCGCTGGAAAGCGGTTCCGCCGCGTGGTGGAAGAGACAAAAAAATCCGCCGCTGACGCCGGAAAGTTACGCGGCGGCGATTGCGCCGCTTTTGCAACCGCTTGGCATGAGGGTGGTTTTGGAGCCGGGGCGCTTCATCAGCGGCAACGCGGGCGTGTTGCTCGCGTCGGTGGTGAACGTGAAAAAGACCGCGCATAAAAATTTTGTCATTGTCGATGCGGCGATGAATGACCTCATTCGTCCGGCGTTTTACGAGTCCTACCATCAAATCGAGCCGCTGACGGTGAAAAAAGGCCGGATCATCAGCAGCGATGTGGTTGGACCGATTTGCGAATCGGGCGACACCTTTTGCAAGGCGCGCGCGCTGCCGTCACTGTCAGCGGGTGACCGCGTGGTGTTTTTTAGCGCGGGGGCGTACGGCTTCGCGATGTCGTCCAACTACAACAGCCGCCCGCGCGCGGCGGAAATTCTGGTGGATGGCAAAAAGGTAATTGTTGCGCGGAAACGGGAAAAGTTGGATGATTTGATTCGCGGTGAGAAATGAGGCCGCAAAGGCGCACGGGATGTTGGTCAAATTCTGGAAAATGAACGGCGCGGGCAACGATTTTATTTGCCTCGACAACCGATTGAGGCATCTTCGCCTGACCAAGGCGGAGCGTGCGCGGCTGTGCAGCCGGCAGTTCGGCATTGGCGCGGACGGGTTGCTGATAATGGAGCGCCCGAAATCCAAGGAGACGGATTTTCGGATGCGGTATTACAACGCTGACGGTGGCGAGGCGGAGATGTGCGGAAACGGCGCGCGGTGTTTCGCGCGGTTCGCGCGGCGAATCGGCGGGACGCGCGTGAGCCGGGTGGAATTCAGCACCAAGGCGGTGGTGGTGGCGGCGAAGTTTCTTGATGGCAAACAGGTGTTGGTCGAGCTGACCGCGCCGGGTGATGTGCGGTTGAATCAAAAGGTTGAAACCTCGCGGGGGGCGCTGACGGTGCACTGCCTCAACACTGGCGTGCCGCACGCGGTGGTATTTGTCGATGACGTGGAAAAAATTGACGTAAAAAAATTTGGCGCGGAATTGCGCTGGCATGAAAAATTCCAACCGAAAGGGACGAATGTGAATTTCGCGCAAATTCTTGCGCCCGGCAAAATCAAGGTGCGGACTTACGAACGCGGTGTGGAGGACGAGACGTTGGCGTGCGGCACGGGCGTGACGGCGACGGCGCTGGCAGCGGCGGCGGCGCATGGTTTTCAATCGCCGGTCAGCGTCAGTGTCCGCAGCAAGGCGCGGTTGAGGGTGCTGTTCACGGTCAGCGGCGGCGGTTTTGAGAAAGTCAAATTACAGGGGCCGGTGGAATTTACCTTCACGGGAGAAATTGATGTTTAAGGGAACGATTACAGCGCTGGTGACCCCATTCAAAAATGGTTTGGTGGACGGGGACGCTTTTGGCGAGATGGTTGAAAAGCAAGTGGCGGCGGGTATTGAGGGCGTCGTGCCTGTTGGCACCACGGGCGAGTCGCCGACGCTGACGCGCGACGAGCATTTGCGTGTGGTCGAACTGGCGGTGCGACGTGCGGCGGGGCGGACGAAAGTCATTGCCGGATCGGGTTCCAATTCGACGCGGGAGGCGATTGAATATACGCAGGAGGCGGAGAAAATCGGCGCGGACGCGGCGCTGTTGGTGGCGCCGTATTACAACAAGCCGACGCAGGAGGGTGTTTATCGTCACTTTATGGCGGTGGCGAACAATACCGCGCTGCCGCTGGTGTTGTACTCGATTCCGGGGCGATGCGGAATTGAAATCACCGTGGAGACGGTGGCGCGGTTGGCGGTGGATGCCCAAAATATCGTCGCCATCAAGGAATCCGGCGGCAATGTTGACCGCGTGAGCAAACTGCGGCAGGCTCTGCCGGACAACTTCGCCATCATCAGCGGCGACGACGGGCTGACGCTGCCGTTCATGAGCGTTGGCGCGTGTGGCGTCATCAGCGTTGCCAGCAACCTGTTCCCCGCCGAGGTGAAGGCGATTGTGGACAGCGCGCTGCTCGGCGATTTCCGCACGGCCGAAATCCTGCACCGCAAATATTACCCGGCCTTCTGCGATTTGTTTATCGAGTCCAATCCGGTGCCGGTGAAGTTCGCCTTGGCGGCGAAGGGTTGGATGAGCGACGAAGTGCGCCTGCCGCTCGCGCCACTGTCAGCGGGCAGTCGGGAGAAATTGCTGGCGACACTGCAAAAAGTCGGGGTGCTGTAGGCGGCTGGGCCGGTGATGGTCAGCCGGTGCCTGGACAGCGTATTGCCCGTTAGTTTTTTCTATCACGATGATTTAATGTGTGCAGAAATTTTATCTCTTGGCACGGAAGAAATCTGCGGCTAACTTAGCTGGTCATGAGCACAAAAATTGTCATGGTCGGCGCCCGGGGGCGCATGGGGCGGGCGATTACGCGGTTGGCGCGGGCCTCGGCCGGCTTCGTAATCGTGGGCGAGGTGGATCTCGGCGACGAGTTGCCGCCGCTGCTGGCGAACGCCGACGCGGTGATTGATTTCAGCCATCATACCAACACGCTGGCGGTGGCGCGGGCCGCCGCCGTGTGCAAACTGCCGCTGGTGGTGGGCACGACCGGACACGCTGATGATGTGAAAAACGAGGTGCTCGCGCTCGGCCAAAGCATCCCGCTGATCTTCGCCTCCAACTATTCGGTTGGTGTCAACACACTGTTTTACCTGACCCAAAAGGCGGCGGCGGTGTTGACGCGGGGGTTTGACGTTGAGGTGGTGGAAATGCACCACCGTCATAAGAAAGACGCGCCGAGCGGCACGGCGCGGAGCTTGGTGGAAATTCTCGCCGCGGCCAAAAACTCATCGTCAGCGGAACTCTCCAGGTACGGGCGTGTTGGCGAGCCGGGGGAGCGGTCAGCGGATGAAATCGGCGTGCACGCCTTGCGCGGTGGCGACGTGGTTGGTGACCACACGGTGATTTTCGCCGCTGATGGTGAGCGTGTGGAGTTGACGCACAAGGCCTCCAGCCGCGATACATTTGCCGTCGGCGCGTTGCGGGCGGCGGCGTGGTTGCAAGGCAGGCCCGCTGGAGTTTACAGTATGTTCGACGTGCTGGGGTTGAATTAGCGTCTGTCAGTGGTGGTGGGCAGAAGTGGATTCGAACCACTGAAGCTAAAAGCAGCAGATTTACAGTCTGTATGTTTCTCTCTTTTATCATTGACTTGGGGCTAATTTCAAGCATGATCAGCACCAGAAAAACCAAAAAAGAACGTAACAAGCAATTAGTAGCTAATCTTCCATCGGGAGTCAGTGTTTCTCCCCGACATCTAGGCAATAAAGTAACAGGGTATCGGTTGCGTTTGGGTTCACGATTTACCGGCGGTGAAGTTCAACGCCTGACACTGCCTGACCTTGATACTGTGCGCAAAAAAATTGAAGAAGAAAAAAATAAAAGGAAAAAATTAGGGGCGGCAGGTTCGCTGCTAACTCCAAGCCAATACGCCGAGGCGCTTGACGCGCATCAACGAGCGTTGGCGCTGGGTCTGTCATTGACAGAATTGGTAAATTTAGGCATCAAATATTACAGACCAACCGAAAAAAATAAAACTTGGGATGAAATAACGAAAGAGTTGCTCGCTGAAAAAAAGCATGTGGACAAACTCGCCGAACGTAGCTTGCGGGCGTATCGTTTTGCTTTTGACAAATTTGGGCAGCAATTTGGCAAACGTTTGGTTCAAACTATTTCAGCGGTGGAAATCGAAAAATTTGTAACCATGCAAAGCAAAAATAAAACCACACGAAGCAACTGGTACCGTGATTTGCGCGTGGTATTTCGCTACTGTGCCCATCCCTCACGCCAGTATGTGGTAGCAGACCCTATTAGCCAAATTATTCTGCCGAAGCGTGAAAATATTGGCGAAGTAGTGGTATTTTCACCAGCGCAAATTGAGGCATGTTTGAGGGTGGCAATCAGACCAGAATGGGCAAAGTTCTTACCGTTTGTTGTGATAAGTTTTTTCTCTCCTGTCAGAGTCGCGGAGTTGTTAAAATTACGCTGGTCGGATGTGTATTTTGAAACAACTAAAATCAGCATCGGCAAAGACAAGGCAAAGACGAGAGGTCACAGACTAATCACCATTAGAGAACCGTTGTTAACATGGTTGGAGTCATACCGGAATTGTGATAAAACCAGAAAAATTTGTCCCTTTACCGACCGACTTATCACACCTTTGTATAGTGAGATGGCGGTTGCGGCTGGTGTGGAAGCATGGCCTAAAAATGTTATGCGTCACACGGCAATCAGCTATTTGATGGCGGAATTAAACGATGAAAATAGAGTGGCACTAGAAGCTGGCAACAGTCCCCAAATAATTCACCAATATTATCGCAACCCGATGGCGGAGTTGTCTAAGAAGGAGTATTTCTCGCTTGCTTCAAGAAAAATTTATGGTGAGGGAATATTTAGATACAAAAGAAAAAACAGTTGACTTAGATGCAAGAGCCAAATTTTATCATGCATCCGCGTAAAATATAATATATGTAGTTTTTGAGAAAAGGGGTGCATAAACATAAATCTTTACAAGATGTCGGTAATTGCCAATAAATACCGACGTATTGTATATGGGCAGTCAAATACAAGAAAGTTGCCGCAAGTTCTTCAATTAACGAGGAAGCTGGCTTAGGAGATGTTTTTTAACATACTCGCCGGCTTCTTGAGGATTATAAGCAATGCCGGTGCGCAGTAACTGATTCATGTCAGAACAAAACCCTCCGTCTTGCAGGTGACGGTCTAGAACTTGCATAAATTCAGAACGTGGAGCACGGTTGCTTTCCTGCTCCAGATAATGTTGAAACGCGACGATAATTTTTCGGGAGGAAATGGGTGTGCGGCTTCGGGTCAATGCCCAATACAAATCGAATAAATCCCTGCCGCGTGATCTTTGAAATAACGCCCGCATTTTAGTGCCGAGCATTTCATGTATTTCAAAACCTTTCAGCATGGCCTGCCGCGTGCTCTCGCGATATGAAAAGGCAAATGGGATTTCAACCGCTGGAAGAAATGAAGTTCGTTCCGTCACATTGGTTTCCACGATGATGCATAAAGTGCGTCTAGGGTCGCTGACCGAGGGTAGTCGGTAAGTGAGACGTAAAATTTTGGATGGTTGCACCAGATTGCGAATCGCCAATTTTAATTCCGCCCAAGTGGACTTTACCGGAATTTCCAACACGGGTTTTAATACCCGGCGAATGGCGCGGGCAAGGTCATTTTCCGAGCACGTCCCGACCACGACCAGATCAATGTCTTCGCTATAGCGCGCCGCCGGAGCCAGATGAACTTTGTGGAGCAGGGTACCGCCGCGCATGGCAATTTGTCCGCTTAAAAAGTGGTCGTTAAAAAGCGCGGTCATGGCATGACACAATAACAAATCCTGTTCGACTTGATGGGAAAATGCCCATTTAACCGAGGCAGTGTGCGCGAGGATATCTTGTTGGGTAATTGAAATCATAGGCGTGGATTAAGATAATTGTATTTTGGCGTGACGACCGTTTTTTGCCAACCACCCTTTGACTATGGTTGCCAATTTGAGTTCTCCATGGGAATGCAAAAGGCGTTCCAGTTTTTGAGCGATGGAAGGCCTTTTTTCAAGGTTCAAAACTCGTTGCAATTCCATGCCGCGTACCAAGGTCAACAGCGGTTCAATGGTATCATTGGCTTGCGATATTCCGCCGATGCGAGTGGCGTAGTGAAGCAAATCAAACACTGTGGTTTCCGGTGTGCTAATGATTAGGGGGGCGACAGCCCGCGTTAATTCTTGGGTCAAAGTTGAGGTGATGCTCCGTTTGACAAAAAACTGCAAGCGAAGAAAACCAATTTGAATGGATCGGCGGGGAAGGTCGGTAATGACTTGGGTTACTTGTACGGCTTGGGGATTGGAACCGTATTCACTGGCAGCTGATTGAAGCGCCAAATAATAGGGATGTCCAAGCCAATTGAAGTAATCGTTTAACCACCATGCGGGGGGCGGGGCGCCAGCCATTTGGTGCTCGGGTCGAATAATCAAAAAAAATCCTTGGCGCGGGGTAATACGGACGATTCGATTGCCCAAACGCAACAATTGGTTCTTTGCCGCGATTGGCGAAAGATTGGTTTGACGCAACAACTCAGCGAATGAAAATCCGGCTTTGCCGCGTGCGGTGAGTTCATTGATATAATTCTGAATTGCCCCTCGGTGACGCGGTGGGAGAACAATTAAATTAGGTTTCATTTGCGTAAGATAGCGTAAAACGCTACGTTACGCAAACAATATTGTTGGCAATTTAGTGACTTGTGTGCCTTTGTAGGGAGGAGAAAATGTCTCTATTGCAAGGTTATTTGTTAAAAATTTTAACCGATTTTTTTCAACTAAGCGCAACCTTCAAAACCGATACAATAGAAAAAATCCGCACCCCCCGTTGACAAAGAAGTTTAATATTGGTTCCATTGTACAACAATGGAAGACGATAAAAGTGTAATTGAAATTGACCGCCGGATGGTTGAAGTAACCGAGGCGGAGGCGCGGCAGCGCGGAATGTTTGCCGAGGACGCTTTGAGCTTGGACGATGCGCTGGCGGCAGGCGGGGAGGACGGCAATGAGTGAACGTCTGTCCTTTCACGAGCGGGTGGCGCGGCAGTTCATTGAACAGATGAAAACCAACACCGCACCGTGGCAAAAGCCGTGGGTATCTGGCGAGGCATGGCTGCCGTACAATCCCATTTCCCAGCGACGTTATCATGGCATTAATTCCTTGGTGTTGATGTCCCGTGAG
>JAITHY010000092.1 GCA_031279715.1 Verrucomicrobiales bacterium
ATAAAAATTTAACCCGCAGAGATTACCTCAGTTGCCTTGCAACGCAAGCCCGTGATGGCGGCGCGCAAATCTTTTTGTTTGAACAGAAACGTCCCCGCCACAATCACATTCGCCCCGGCGACCACCGCGTTTCCCGTCGTCACCTCATTCAATCCGCCGTCCACCTCAATGTCCACGTTCAGATTTCGCTCCCACACGAAACGGCGCGCCACACGCACTTTCTCCAGCACCTCCGGCATAAACTTTTGCCCGCCAAACCCGGGATGCACCGTCATGCACAGCAGCAAATCCACCGACGGCAACAGTGGCAGCGCGTTCTCAATCAGTGTCAGCGGGTTGATTGCCAGCCCCGCCCGGCATCCCATGTTATGAATCAACTCCAGTGTCTTCCGCACTTGATGATGGGCCTCCAAGTGCACCGTCAGCATGTCCGCGCCGCTGTTGATGAAGTCCCGCGCGTAACGGTCCGGCTGGTCAATCATCAAATGCACGTCCAGCGTCACCTCTGGTGCGATGCGGCGCAGCGTCCGCACCATCTCCGCGCCAAACGAAATATTCGGCACGAAATGCCCGTCCATAATGTCCACATGCAGCCAGTCCGCTCCGCCATCGAGGGCGCGCCGCACGTCTTGCGCGAGGTTGGCCAGGTCCGCCGCTAACACGGACGGCGCGATAATAATGGGGCGCGATAGCATCGAAAACTAATCCTTTTTCCTCTCAATCAACTCCACCTCGTAACCCTCCGGCGCGTCGATGAACGCAATCACGCCGCTGTCCGTCACCGTTGGTCCGTCCGACAACGGACAACCCAGCGCCGCCGCGTGTTTGGCGAACGCCTCAATCGACTCCACCGCAAACGCCAGATGCGTCAAATCCGCCTGCACTTGCACCGGACCGCCGGCGGGATAATGGCAAATCTCAATCTCCTCCTCACTGTCAGCGGCCTTGAAGAACACCAGCGTCGAGCCGCGCGGCGACATGTGCCGCCTGACTTCCCGCAGCCCCAGCACATCGCGGTAAAATGTCACAGTCCGCTCCAAATCATTCACACGGTACCTTGTATGCAGCAATTTTGTAATCATGAGGCGGTCAGTTTACTTTTTTTACGCGGAAATAAAAGCATTTAGATGGCGAGGGCGAAATTCTCATCCCGCTTTAATCCGGCAAGATACCGCGCAATCAACTCCGCCAAATTGTCAAGGTCGCTGACGTTGAACGTCTCCACCGTCGAGTGCATATACCGCAACGGCAAACTCACCACCGCCGATGGAATGCCTCCCTTCTGCCGAAAAATCGCGTCAGCGTCAGTGCCGCTCGCCCGCCCGTCAATCGCCAATTGATAATCAATCTTCGCTCGCCGCGCCGCTTTTTCCAATCCGCTGACCATGACCGGATGATTCACCGACCCCCGGCTCAGCATCGGCCCCTTGCCGAGCGACACCTCGCCGTCGCGCTTGAAATCGCACAGCGGCGTGTCCGTCGCGTGCCCCACATCCACCACCACAGCGGCACTGGCGTCCAGTGATTGCCCGACCATCGCCGCCCCGTACAAACCGTTTTCCTCTTGAATCGTCGAGACCGCCACGACGCTGACATTCACGCCTTTCTTGGCGCAGCGCCGCAACACCTCCGCGGACGCCCAAATGCCGATGCGATTGTCAGCGGCGCGCGTTGCCCAAACCTTCTTTGTCAGCTTTTCCACTCCGCAATGCAAGGTAATCGCGTCACCGACCCTGACCCGCTGTTTTGCCTCCGCCTCATTGTCAGCGCCGATGTCCACGAACAACTCATGCACCTTGGGCAATTTTTCATCATTGGCGTTTTTCAAATGCACCGGCAGCGAGCCGAAGACGCCGCTGACCATGCCGTGCTCGCCATGCACCAACACCCGCTGACCGCGAGCCATGCCGACATCGGTGCCGCCGATGCGCCCGACGTACAAAAAACCCTCCTTGGAAATAAACTTCACTTGGTAGCCGATTTCGTCCGCATGACCGACGACCAAAACACGCCGCTCCGCATCAGGATTCAACACCGCGAAGGCGTTGCCATAAGCGTCGCTGCCCGTCTCATCGGCGAATTCCCCGACATACTCCAGCCAGCGCCGCTGTACCGGCGTCTCCCATCCCGAAGGCCCGTGGATGTTCAAAAGTTCCGTCAAAAAATCCCAGCGCTGTTCCTTGTTCATAAACTGTTATTTTTTTCCGCCCGCTTTCTCACGCTTCGCCCATGAGCGCAAACGCAAACCGTTGAGCCGGATGAAACCGGTTGCGTCGCCCTGATGATACGCGCCACCGTCAGCCTCCATCGTCGCCACATCAGGATTGTAGAGCGACAGCGTGCTCTTGCGACCGGCGGTGATGATGTTGCCTTTGTACAACTTCAGCCGCACCGTGCCGCTGACCTTCTCCTGGCTGTGAGCAACAGCGGCTTGCAGAAACTCGCGTTCCGGCGCGTACCAGAAGCCATTGTAAACCAACTCGGCATATTTTGGAATGAGTCCGTCGCGCAAGTGCATGACCTCGCGGTCCATTGTCAGTGTCTCGATTTGGCGGTGCGCGAAATGCAGAATGCTGCCGCCCGGCGTTTCATACACACCGCGCGATTTCATGCCGACGAAGCGGTTTTCCACCAAATCCACGCGCCCGACGCCATGCTTGCCGCCGAGTTTGTTCAACGCCAGCATCACACCGGCCGGCGATAATTTTCTGCCGTTGACCGCGACGCAATTCCCGCGTTCAAAATCCAGAGTCACGTACTCCGCCTTGTTCGGCGCTTGTTCCGGCGAGACGCTGAGCTTGAACATGTCCACAGGCGGCTCGGTCCACGGATCTTCGAGGATTCCGCTCTCAAAGCTGATGTGCAGCATGTTGCGGTCCATTGAGTACGGTTTCTTCGCCGTCACCGGCACCGCGATGCCGCGTGATTTCGCGTAATTAATCAAATCCGCGCGTCCCTTGAAATCCCACGTCCGCCACGGCGCGATAATCCGCAACTCCGGCGCCAGCGCCGCGAACGTCAGCTCAAACCGCACCTGGTCATTTCCCTTGCCCGTCGCGCCATGCGCCACCGCGTCGGCTTTTTCTTTTCGCGCTATTTCCACCTGCCGCTTGGCAATGAGCGGGCGGG
>JAITHY010000094.1 GCA_031279715.1 Verrucomicrobiales bacterium
TTGCAAAAGCGCATCGTCGGGCGTAATGCGTCCGTCAGTCCAGATTTCCAATGTCAGCTTGTCGTAGTCGGTTTTTTGGCCGAGCCGGGTGTCATCCACAGCGTATTTGACTTTGCGGACGGGGGAGAAGAGCGAGTCCACCGGAATGACACCAATCGACATGTCAGGAGTTTTGTTGTCCTCGCCACTGGCGTAGCCGCGACCAACGCGGACGGTCAGTTCAGCCTCGAATTTTTGTTTTTTATCAAGGGTACAGATGACTTGCCGTGGGTTGATGATTTCAACACCGGTTTCCAGCGTGATGTCGCCAGCGGTGACATCGCCCTCCTTGTTGACATTCAAAAACAACACGTGGGTGTCACGGTTGGACAACTTGAACAAAATCTTTTTCAAGTTCAGGACAATTTCGGTTACATCCTGCACGATGCCGGGAATGGTGGAAAACTCATGCAATACACCCTCAATTTTCACGGTCGAGATGGCGGCGCCTTCAAGCGAGCTAAGCAGCACGCGACGCAATGAGTTGCCGAGAGTATGCGCGTAGCCTTCCTCAAAAGGCTCGGCGACGAATTTGGCATAAGTACCGGTGGCGGTAGCCTCGTCTTTTTGCAAACGATTGGGCAGTTCGAATCTGGCTAATTTAATGGCCATGTTTTTATCTCCAAGTTTGAGTCGGGTTTCCTCATCCGCCACAACTGGCAGCGGCAAGACCAACGACTCGGTTGTTAAATTTTTTTCGCCGCTGACTGTCAGCGGCTTGTTTCATTAACGCGAATACAACTCGACAACCAACCGTTCGTTCACAATCGGCCCGATTTCCTCGCGGGTCGGGATACGGCTGACGGTGCCCCTGTGATTGTCCTTATCTACCAACAACCATGGAACGGTCGGGTTAATTTGTGTTTTCTCCAAACTTTTCGTCGAGACTTGGCGCGATTTCGGAACGTTCTTTACCTCGACCACATCGCCCGCTTTCACTTGAAAGCTGGGGATGTTGGCCTTGCGCCCGTTGACAATGATGTGCCCGTGTGTGACGAATTGCCGCGCCAAGCGCCGCGTGTTCGCAAAACCCAGACGGAACACCACGTTGTCCAAGCGCGTCTCAAGCAACTGCAACAGCGTGTCACCCGTCACACCGCGTTTGCGGGCGGCGGTTTCGTAATACAGGCGGAACTGACGTTCCAGCACACCGTACATATGTTTCAACTTCTGCTTCTCGCCCATCGCCACGCCATATTCCGACTGCTTGCGCCGACTCTTCGCGCCATGCACTCCGGGCGGAAAATTGCGGCGCTCCAGCGCCTTCGGGGTTCCGTAAATGTCAATGCCGAAACGGCGTCCGATTCGCGCCCTGGGTCCTGTGTAACGTGCCATAAAAATTTCTCCTCGCTGATGATGATTAAACGCGGCGCGCCTTGCGCAAACGGCAGCCGTTGTGCGGCACCGGGGTCACGTCCTTGATTGAGTTCACTTCCAATCCCATCGCCTGCAACGCGCGAACCGCGGATTCGCGACCGGTTCCGGGGCCTTTCAAACGCGCTTCAACTTCCTTCAAGCCGTGCGCCATCGCCTGACGGCAGGCATCCTGCGCAACGACCTGCGCGACATACGCGGTGGATTTTTTCGAGCCGCGAAAACCGCACTTGCCCGCGCTCGACCAGCCGAGCACGTTGCCATTGTTGTCGGTGATGGAAACAATCGTGTTGTTAAACGACGCCAGCACATGCGCGATGCCGTGCGTGATGTTCTTGCTGCCCTTCGCCTTGACAATCTTCGGCTTCGGGTCGGCGTTCGGGTCAAGCGACAAGCTCAAACTCTCCGGCGCGGGCGCGGCGTCAACTTTTTCCTTCGGCGCGGCTGCCGCCTTGGCGCCCTTTTTCTTGGTATCATCTGCCATATACAATTATCCGTTTAAAATTAAACCTTGCCCGCCTTGGCGTCTTTGTTGCGCACCACGCCAACGGTCTTGCGCGGCCCCTTGCGTGTGCGCGCGTTGGTGGAGGTGCGCTGACCACGCACCGGCAGACCTTTTTTATGCCGGATGCCGCGATAGCAGTTGATGCCCTGCAACCGCTTCAAGTTTTGTTGCAAATCGCGCCGCAAATCGCCCTCAATGAGATAACCGTGCGCCTGAATGACCTGAATAATCCGGTTCATCTGCTGTCCGGTCAACTCCTTCGCACGCAGATTCGGGTCAATCTCCGCCTCTTCCAAAACACTTTTTACCCGCGTGGGTCCAAGCCCATAGACATACCGAAGCGAGGCCTCGACTCGCTTCTCACCGGGAATATCAACTCCAAGAATACGTGGCATAATTTATCAACCTTGACGCTGCTTCAGGCGCGGATTTTTTTTGTTAATGACGTAGATTTTCCCCTTGCGCCGGATAATCTGGCACCCGGAGGTTCTGCGTTTTACTGAAGCTCTCACTTTCATATTTTTTCTTCTTTCTCACTGTTAGCGCCCATTACGATCCAGTCGCAAAGGGCAAAAATTTTACCAAATTTTTCCAACCTGTCAAGCGGTCATCGTCAGCGGCCGCGTCAAAATTTCCGGCTCGCCCTCAGTCACCAGCACCGTGTGCTCAAAATGCGCCGAAGGACGGCCATCAGCGGTCACCACCGTCCATTTGTCCTGCAACACTTTCACCTTCTTGCCGCCCATGTTCACCATCGGCTCAATCGCCAGTGTCATGCCCGCCTTCAACAGCGGCCCCGACCCGCGCTTGCCGAAGTTGGCAATCTGCGGTTCCTCATGCAACTGCCGTCCGACGCCGTGCCCGACAAAATCCTCCACCACTGTGTAGCCCGCGGCGAACACACAGTTACCAATCGCCGCGCTGATGTCACCCAGCCGGTTGCCCGCGCGCGCCTGCGCGATGCCCAGCTTCAATGCCTCCTGCGTCTTCGCCAGCAATGCGTCAACCTCCGGCCTGACCGCGCCCACCGGCACGCTGACGGCGGTGTCCGTAATCCAGCCGCCCAATATCAGCCCGATGTCCAGCTTCACCACATCGCCGTACAACAACTTGCGCGGCCCTGGAATCCCATGGATGACACCCTCGTTCACCGAGGAACAAATATGCCCCGGAAAATTGCGGTAATTGTAAAACGGGCTTTTGCCACCCGCCTCGCGAATCATCCGCGCCGCCGCCTCATCCAAATCCTGCGTCGTGACGCCCGGCCTCACCAGCGCTGACAGTTGGGCCAAAATCGCGCCCAACGCCCGTCCGCTCCGTCGCATTGCCTCAATCTCCGCCGCATTTCGTATCGCAATCATTTTGCTCATTATCAGCGGTGAAGTATCAAGCTGGCGACGATGCCCCCAATGAGGATGACCGCCACCACGAACAACAGCCAAAACATCTTCTTCTCAGTCAACGCCTCGCCCGTCGCGGCCTGTCCGCCAAATGAACGCCCGCGCAACTTGCCCTTCTTCAAAAAGCCGTCGTAATGCCGCTGCAACAAATACGTTTCCATCTGCCGCATCGTATCAAGCATCACACCGACCAAAATTAGCAAACTCGTGCCGCCAAAAAACGTACTGACAGTCATCGGAATTTTCAACGCGCCGCTGACGATGCCCGGCAGTACCGCGAGAGTGGTCAGAAACAGCGCGCCGCTGAATGTCAGCCGCGTCATTGAAAAATCCAAAAACTCCGCCGTCGGCGCACCCGGACGGACGCCGGGAATAAATCCGCTGTGTTTCTTCATGTCATCGGCGATTTGCGTCGGGTTGAACATCATCGCCACCCAGAAATACGAGAAACCAAACACCATGATGGCGTAAATCACATAATGCGTCACCGTTTGGTTGCTGATTTCCGCGATGATGCGCGCCGCCGTCTCGTTGTTCGGAAACAGCGTGCGAATGAAAAACGACGGGAACATGATTATCGAACTGGCAAAAATAATCGGCATCACGCCGCTGTAGTTGACCTTCAGCGGCAAAAACGAACTTTGCCCGCCATAAACTTTGTTGCCGCGCACCTGGCGGGCATACTGCACCGGCACCTTGCGCATCGCCTGGGTAATCATCACCGTGCCGGCGATGACCGCGAACAGGAACGCCAGCAGCAACACCACCACCAGCGGACTCATCGCTGACGCTGACGCGCCGGACGGCAGCACGCGCCCCCACAGCGTCACCAACGCGGCGGGCAACCGGGCGATAATGCCGATGGTGATGACCATCGAGATGCCGTTGCCGATGCCCTTGTCGGTGATTTGCTCGCCAAGCCACATCAACAGCATGGTGCCCGCCGTCAG
>JAITHY010000107.1 GCA_031279715.1 Verrucomicrobiales bacterium
CCTTACGAGCGAACTGGGCGGAGGTGGCTCATAAGGCGAATTGGCGAATTGGCGAATTGGCGAATTGTATTTTGCACCATAGGCCGCCCAAGTTATACAAAAACCATGCCCCGTCAAGGTTTTTTTATATTTATTGCAAATTATTTTTCCGGGTGGAGGAACCAACATTCCCCTCCCGCCGGGATTTGCCGGTGCGTTTTTACAGCAATGTCTTCGCCGCGCTGACGAGGCCGCTGATGCCGAGGCCGTATTTGTCGTAGAGTTCGTCGGCGGTGTAGGCGGACTGGCCGAAGACGCCGGGGATGCCGAGGCTTTTGCCGTTGAGGGTTACGCCGGCGTTGATGAGGGCGTGGAAGGTTTGGGCGCCAAAGCCGCTGTTGAGTTGGTGGTCTTCGGCGACGATCAGGCGGCCTTTGGTTTTTTGAACGGCTGCGGTGAGGGTCGGCAAGTCGATGTGGTTGACGAAGGCGCTGTTGATGACGGTCGCGGATATGCCGGCGGACTGGAGTTCATCGGCAGCGGCGAGGGCTTTGCCGACGAGCGGGCCGTTGGTGAGCAGTGTCACGTCGGCGCCGTCGCGGAGGATTTGCGCTTTGCCCCATTCGTATTTCGCGTTTTCCTGCCATGTGACGGGATAGTTTTCGCGGCCGAGGAAGAAGATGACGGAGTCGCCGTCGCGGCCGGCTTGACGGTCGGCGGCGATGCGTTCGATGGCTTGATAGAGGTAGGCCTCGGCTTCGTCTGCGCAGGAGAGGGCGATGACGGTGGTGTGCGGGATGGGGCTGACGGCGGCGAAGTAGGTGCTGGCTTGGTGTGAGGCGCCGTCGGCGGCGTCTTGGAAGCCGGTGTGGGAGAAGAGGGCGATGACGGGGGCTTGCGAAATCGCGGTCATGGTCAGTGGCAGCAGGCCTTTGGTCACGCCGAATTGGGCGAAGGTGTCCACCAGCGGGATGAGGCCGAGTTTGGACAGGCCGGTGGCGGTGCTGATCATGTTGGATTCGGCGATGCCGATGTCGAGCGCGCGGTCGGGGAAGGTTTTTTGGAAGGCGGCGATGCCGGTGGAGCCGGCGAGGTCCGCTGACACTGAGAAGACGGGGTAGCCGTTTTGCACGGCGCGGATGGCGGCTTTGGAGAGGCCTTCCTGGATTTTGGTTTTCTTCGGGCCGCTGACGGTCGGCGCGGGCGCGGCTTTTTTCGCCGCCTCTTTGTCGAGCCATTGCTGGCGGAGTTCGCTTGCCCATGTTGAAAATTCAGCGGGGGCGCTGCCGTTGTAGATTTCGTCAATCCACGCGGGCAGTTTGTCGGCGTTGCCGAGCGGGAAGCCGTGGCCGCCGGCGGCGTTGTCCTCGGTCGCCTTGATGCCGCGGCCTTTGACGGTTTTGAGCCACAGCGCGACGGGTTTGGCGGGATTTTGTTTTGCCGCTGAGAGTGACTTTTCGAGGGCGAGCCAGACGGCTTGCAAATCGTTGCCGCGTTCTTCTTTGATGACGTTCCAGCCGAGGGTGGCGAGTGACTCGAAGGTCGGTGTCATGCTGAAGGAGTCTTTGGTGATGCGGCCGCTGAGCTTGGTGTCGTTGTCGCTGATGATGAGTACGAACGGGGCGAGCAATGCCTTGCCCGCCAGGCCTGGAATGGCGGCGAGGGCTTCTTTCGCCTCGCCTTCCATCGCCGCGCCGTCGCTGAGGATGCAGAGCGTGGTGCGGTCGTGTTTCAGCAGGCCGTCAGCGAGCGCGAGACCCTGTGCCTGCGGCAGGCTGGAGCCGAGCGGGCCGTTGCTTAGCAGGACGCCCTCGGGGTTGAGGTGCGATTCGCCGTGTCCGGTGAGTTTGCTTTTGATGCCGCGGAAATTTTTCAAGTCGCTGAATGTCAGCCCGTCGAAGCCGTAATTGGCGCGGACGGCGTAGATGCCGTTTTCGGCGTGGCCGGCGTCGTTGATGAAGTTGTAAGCGTCGTGCCACTCGCGCCCGCTGACGCTGAACATGACGGCGTGAATGGCAGCGGACACCTCGGCCAGAGCCGCCGGCCCGCCCCAGTGACAGGCGGCGCCGCCGTTGACCGCGTGCATGTCCATCAGCGCGACGAGGGCGCGGGTGGCGCGGGGGTCGGCGACGGTGACGGGCTGACCGGCGCTGTCGCTGACGGTCACGGCGTATTTCGGCGGATTTTTTGGCGTGCCGGCGAGGCGTGTCCTGACGCTCAGCGGTTGCAACGGTTTGGCTTCCAGTTTCTCTGCGGTAACAGTGTGCGCTCCCATAATAACTCCAAGTTTTGTTAATTTAGTTTTGTCAAAACGCAAACTTTAGCGAATAATTTTTGCGAGGCAAGCGGCTAATGACGGGTTCGTTTGGAAAAACAAATGACAATGAACTGGAAAAAAATTGACCCGCTGACGGTGAGAACCATACAATGCCCGCCCATGAGCAACGCCCGCTTTCAAATTTTCACCGATAAAAACCTCACCCCGCGGGAAATCACCGACTTGCTCATCGCCGTCGGCTGGGAACCGCCGCTGGCGGAGCATGATAATGTGGAACGAATTTTGGCGGACCGCGACGCCGCATTGGAGCGGGCGCATTTCATCGTCCACGCCCGCGACGAGCATGGCAGACTGGTCGGCATCGCCAGCGTCACGCGGGGTTTTGCCCAATTTGTGGAATTGTTGCTGGTACACCCGAAAATGCAGCGGCGCGGCGTGGGCAAAACGTTGCTGGCGGCGGTGGGGCAACATTTCCAAGGGAACCCGTTTTACATCACGCCGTTCAAAGACCAGCAGGATTATTTCATCAAACAAGGCTTCAAAATCGCCCGCCGTCCAATGATGGTTTTGTTTCACCCCAATGGCATGAAACCTTTTGTCCCGACGCCGGAGACGCAACAACTTTTGGCTGAAATTGAACGCTGAGAATGACCTGAATCAGACTGTTAAAAACCTGTTTGCAAAACCATTTTTTTAGATTTTTTTACAAAGCGGATCTGTCGCCGGTCACAAAAAAACGCGCGTCATTGCCAGCGGCGTAAGTGGCAAAGGTTATCGCTAAAAAAGCTCATTATCAACGACAGGAATTTTCCCGCGCGGCGAGCAACGCTGGCTCGCCGGCTGGGAAAACCGCTGCCTGACCTATCGCTGACCATGCCCAATGATGAATCCTTCTCCACAGATTACGCGGATTTTTTTTACCCGCGCAATCTGCAAATAAATTTAGAACTGAAATCTGTAACCCAAATTCAGTCCCCAGGGTTCGTCGTGCTTCTCGCCAAAGCGTGCTTCGTAATCAAGGTGAAGCTGACTCTCAGCGTTGAGTTGCCAAACCAGTCCGGCGCCAACCACGGCGCTCACGCCATCAAGATTCGGGCGCCAGTGGCCGCCGCTGACGCTGACCTGTCCGCCGGTGCTGAGTTGTGTCAAGCCGCCGAATTTGAGGTGGGCTTGCAACAGTCCGCCGTTGCCCAGCTTGATATTTCGCCCCAAACGCGCGCCGCCGTGGATGTGCAGAACGTCAGCGTCGCCGAGATTCACGCTCATTCCCTCGCGCGTCGTGTAATTCTCATTCATCAAGTGTGCGTAACTGAATTGCACGCCCGGCTCGGCGAACCAGCCGTCTTTGAATTGGAATTGTTTGCCAAACTCAACGCTGACCCCCGCGCCCAGGCTGTCGTAATCGCCACGGTCGGCGCCGGAAAATTCGTTGCGGAAATATTGGCCCTTGGCCACAACATCGGTGTGCCAGCCGCTGACGTTCAGCCACGTCGCGTACACGCCGCCGCCGCCGCTGTCGGTGTTGCCTTTGTAACTTGTGTGAAAGCCGCGCTCGGCGCCGCCGTAACCCGCGAACACGCCGGTGTAAAGCTGATTGTCAGCGTCCGGCTTCCACAAATAATCCGTTCCCAAATCCACGCCGTACTGTGTTTCGGAAAAGCCCTTTGCGGAATAAACGCCGCTGTTCGCGTTGATTTGCCGTCCGTAAGCGCGAACCCAAATGTTGTTGAGCAGTCCACCGCCGGCGGGTTTGTCTTGGCGCAACTCACCCATGCGTTTGCGCAAGTTGTCCAGTTGCGCGAACCAGAGAGCGCCGCCGGCTGCCGCGCTGTTGATCACCGCGTCGCCAGCCTCGGTGAGGCCGCCGCCCGCGCCGCCGCCCAGCACCAGCCAGGCGCCGTCGCCGCGGTTTTCCAAGCCGTAGGTTTGCATGCCGCTGACGATGCTGTTGCCCAGGGTGAATGCCTCATTGCCCATGGTTTTACTTTCGTCCACAACCACGTGGATTTCCCGTTGTCCCCGCACGCCGTCGCTCAACGTGAGATTCAGGGCCGTTTGCCCGCTGATGCCGCCGCTGACGCTCAGATCCTCGCCCTCCACGTTGGCGATGGTGATGAGCGCGCCATTGGTGCCGTGCAAGCTCGTCACTTTTGAGCGGCCCGTCACGCTCCAGTTCGCGCCGTTATTTAGGGACAGATTGATAATGCCGCTCTCGCCGAGGCTGGAGTTGCCCGTGAGCACGCTGTCGCTCAATGTGACCGTCAGCACGCCGCCGCCGCTGTTGGTGAGGTCGCCATTGATGATGGCGTTGTCGCTGAAAGTGACGGTTGCCACGCTGACACCATCGCCAGACGCCCGAATCGCGCCAGCATCAGCGTCAATCCGCCCGCCGTTGAAACGCAGTGCGTTCGTCCCATTTGCAATCCCGATGCCGGTGGGTGCGATGATATCCGCATTGGCAAACTGCGCGTCGGAATTTCCATTCATGAAAACACCTCTATTCATAGCTTGAACTGTGCCGCTGGAAAAAGCGCCCGATGCTCCGCTTTCAATGTTGATACCGTCGCTGTTGTTGGACTGGATGAAAAAATTTTCCGCCACGACCAGCGAATTGGCGTTATACGATAGAATTCCTCTGGCATTCTCCGTAATAATTTGCACATCACGCGCCGCCAGTGTTCCGCCGCTGTAAGCAAACAATCCCATGGCATCGCCGCCCATTGTGTGAATGGTTGAGCTTTCCAGAAAAATATAACTGCCGCCATCAGATTGCACCCCCATACCGGAGCCGTCGTTGGTGGTGATATTCAGATTGCGGGCGACAACGGTTGAACTTGCGACGGCGAAAATCCCGCGACTCCAACCTCCCGCGGAAGAAATCGTCGCGCCGTCAAT
This sequence comes from Verrucomicrobiales bacterium, assembly GCA_031279715.1. GTDB lineage: Bacteria > Verrucomicrobiota > Verrucomicrobiia > Methylacidiphilales > JAAUTS01 > JAIRPN01. The sequence continues at coordinate 5,153 of JAITHY010000107.1, forward strand.
GTCCGCCGAGGAACGCCCCTCCACATAAACGCCATAAGCGTACCATCCGAAGCCCGAAATATGCACATCGTTCACCGTGATGGATGAGGCCCCCCTGACATCCACCGCGCCGTAACCATTGCCTGACCGCGCGTAAATCGTCGCGCTGGTCACGACCCCGATAGAAGAGCCTGACAGCTTGATCCCGCTGCCCTCGTTCTGCGTATCCACGTAAATATTCACGCGTGTCAACTCCAGCCGCGAACTGCCCGTGGCGGCAAAGGCCCCGCCCCGTTGATACGTGCTGCCGCGCAACGAGCCGGTGCTGTCGTAAAAATAGGCGCCGGCCTGGTTGTCAACATAAACGGCGTTGGAGCCTTTTTGCCAGCCGTTGGTGACTGACGAGAACGCCGAGATGTTGGTGCCGCTGTATATCACACCGCTGCCGGTGATTTCCAAGGGCGGCACGGTGGTTGAAGCGCCCGCGTAGGATTGACCGGACTCTGTGGTGCTGGAGGTCACGACTTTGGTTTGCGCCGTCACCGTCAGCGGCGCGATTAATGACAGGCCGCTGACGGTCAGCATAGTGACCCACATTGATATATTGTTGTTTTTCATTTTATTTTTCCTTTCATTATTCGCTGTCAATGACAGCAATAATGTCACTTTAGTAAAAAGATGTCCATACTGTCAATTTTTATTTGCGGTAAAAAAGAGGCGTGAAACCGCTCAAAGAGGCACGCCTGTCAATCCGTTTTCCCTTGGGACTCAAGGAAAAGCTGGACAACATTGAAAAGGAAACCGGAGTTATCCCAACCATTCTGGCGGTGGAAGGATTGTCCGCCATTTGCAAATACTACGAAACCAAAGGCGCGCTGATGATGCCTTTTGCGGTCATCCCCAAGCTCGAACTTGACACCATCCTCGCCCGTCTGCCTGACAAGAAAAAAGCCGCCGCAAATAATCGCTGAGGCTCAACTCACAATCCGCACTTTTTAAACGTGCTGTTGACGTGCGCAAAATGGCGCTCAATGGAGCAGATTTTTTTCAACTCGGCGGCGGGAATGTGCTTCAGCACCTCGGCGTCAGCGGCTGGCTTTTCATACCATTGCCTGCCGGATGATTGCCTCTATTTTTGAAAAATACCCCTTTTGCGGCATGACAAAAAGGCATTTGCCATTGCTGCGCTTCGCCCATACCGCGCCGATGGCCGCCTTTTCCTCCGCGTCATCAGCAGTGACCAGATGACCGCCCTTGTATTCCACCACCAACACGCGCCCGTCCTGTAATTCACAGACAAAATCGGGATAAAATCTGCCGTTCAACTTTTGCAGGCGGAACGAGGTGTTGCGCTGCGCGATATTTCTTATCCAATGTTTGACCTCCGGCAATTCGTCCAAAAACACCGCGCACTGGAATTCCTCCGTCAATTTTCCAGCGTCGGTTTTCTGTCGCAAATCACCGGGCTTGGGATGATAGTGCTTTTTGAATTCAAAATCACCGTCATACCAATAGGAAGGCTCGTAAATCATTTTGCCAAAATCCACCGTCAGCGCATTGCCCACCGTCAGCGACGAATCCTCCAGCAGCAATGGTTGGAAAGCCTGCTGCCGCTCGTTTTCACGATGCCGTTGAATCAGCCGCGCAATTTCATCGCGCAAGCGAAAACGGTCCCGCACCAGCTCATCGACATTCGACAAACCGTGGCTTGCCATCAGCCCCCGGATCACCTTTTGCAAAAATCCAGCCGACTCCGCGACGGGGATGTCACGATGCTCGATGTTTTTGTCCAGCCACGCGACCAGCATTTCCATCGTCCAACTTTCCGCGCCGTTCAGTGTCAGCGTCCGTTGGTGCAGGCGGTTGACAAAATCATCCTGTTGCTCGCCGACGGTGTGGCCCTTTACATCGCCGTCAGCAGCCACGTCCACCTCGCCCTGCCGCCCCGTGGGTTTCTGGCGCGGGTCATAGCTGGCGGGCAGGGTCGCGTCTTTTTCGCTCAACCGCCACGGACGCAGCAAATGCGTCTGCTCAAACTCGACCAACTCATCCCCCTCGCGCACCGCCAGTAACGGCACCCTGAACGGCTCGCGCCCCGCTGACGGTGACGACGTGGCCGCGCCACTGAAAGCGGCGGCGGTCTTTCGCACCTCGGCAATCGTCGCCGCCACGCGCTGCCGCGCCTCCGCCGATTGGACGCACACCGTCAGCGCCGCGCTCTCCTGTTCGTTCAACGAGCGCAACACGGTGATTTGCCTGGCCGCCGCGTCAATCAGTACCTTGCCGCGCAAACTCGCCGTCAGCGTCTCCGCCCGCGCCGCGTCAATCTCACCGTCAGCGGCAAAACTCACCGTGCGCGGTTGCTCGGTTAGCGGCATCGTCAGCGCCGGTGGCGTCGCAATCAGAATCCGCCCCGCCTCCGCCTTGGTAAAACCGTTGCTCCGCAGCGCCTCGGTCAATTCCGCTAGCACCTCCTCAATGTGTGCCGCGACGGAATAAACATACGAGCAATTCAAATTCTCGTTTTGTTTCCGTGTCGCGCCGGGCAGCCGCAGCACCCGTCCGACGATTTGCTCAATCGCCGTCGCTGACCGTGAATTGCGCAAACTGCACAGTACATAAGCGAACGGGCAATCCCAGCCCTCGCCTAGTTTTTGCACGGTGATAATGACCCGCTCGGCGCGCGCCGGCGAGGCAATGTCGGGAATGGCCTTCAACTCGTCCAGCTTGCCGGTTGAAATAACGATTTGTTCCCGCGGCACGCTGAAGTTCACCGTCAGCGTCTCGCGCAGTTTTTCGCAATCCTCCACCCGCTCCGCCTGCACCAGCAGCAACGGGCGCAAATACTCGCCGGTTTGCTGCGCCTCGGCGCGGGCGATTTTTTCCAAATCGTCGCGCATCGCCACCGCGTCGCCGAGCAATTCCTCGCGCTGGTGCGGCTGGCGCGTCACCACCCGCAACGGCAGTTTCACCATGTCCTCCGCCTTCAATTCCGCCGCCGACACGCGGTGCAGCACGTTGGACGGATGCTCTTCCCGCGCCGGTGTCGCGGTGAACTCGACGATGCACGACGGGGCAATTCCCGCCAGCGTCGCGAACGACAAATCCGTCCGCGCGTTGTGCGCCTCGTCAACAATCACCACCGGTCGTCGCTGGCGCAGCACGTTGGCCAGCGACGGCTCAGTCCCGCCGGACGGAAAATGCTCCATCAACCCGCCGTTGCCGCCGTCATAAACCTTGCGCGAATCCCGGTCCTGCACGCGGAACGACTGCAGCGTCGCCACGATGACCACCGTCGCGCCGTGGCGCGGCTCAGCCGCAGCGCCTCATCCACCGTCAGCGTCGCCACCTCGCCACCGCACGCCTGCCGCAGCGCGTCATGGCAAGGATGGCGCGGGTCGCGCAACGCGCGCACGGTTTGCTCCACGATCGTGTTGCTCGGCGCCAGCCACAACACCATGCCGCGCTCCGCCCGCATGAAATCACGGATGGCGCTGCCCGCCGCGTGGCACGCCATCAGCGTCTTGCCGCCGCCGGTGGGCACCCGCAGACACACGTACGGCAAATTGTCTTCCAGCCCGCCCAGTGCCACCGTCAGATACGGCTGCTCGCCAAACGGCTGGCGGCGCGTCACCTGCCGGAACGCCGCGCCGGGACTGCCGGTGTCCGCCGTGATTTGAAAAAAATCTTTCAGCGATTGCAGCGTCCGTTTTTGATAATCCTTTAATTCAAGCATGACCCACCTCAAATTTCATACGGTGTTTGGCGCGGCGTCACCCGTTCGCGCCGCTTGCGCTCCTCGCCGAGCAAATCACCCGCGCAATAAATGATTTTCGGTCCGTCGAACGGCGGCAATTTTTTCATTATCGCAGGCGTCAGCACATTGCCGCCCTTGACCGATTCGTCGCCGAGGATGCCGTTGTAGAGCAGGTAAATTGCGGTGCCGTGGTAAACACCGAGTAGTGGTGTGTTCGGCACACGCTTCACCGGCAGCGGCGAGCCGGTCGCCTTGAAAAACACATGGCGCGCAAGGTCGGCAAATTTTACCGTCTTGCGGATTTGCCCGCTGGCGTCAAACAACGCCTCGCCCAACTGCGCGTAACGAAACCCGCCGCCGAGGCCGGGCACCCGCTCACCGTCAGCGGCGGCGTAACCCTCCGCCACGCGCCGGACGCGCTCCGCCGTGATGTCGCGGGCAATGCGTGGCTCCATTTCGATGAGAATAAACCGGCGTGGCGGCGACGCTGATGGTGAGTGGCAATCCGCTGGTAATGAGAATGTTGGGGGGGGGGGGCAATTTGTAACTCATTTACATTCAATGAGTTATATTGATTATTTAATTTCAAAACCGCGAGTCCGGTTGTCCCGCTGCCAGCGAACGAATCCATCACCAAGTCGCCGGGGTTGGTGGCTTGCTCAATTAATTTTTGAAATAGCGAGCACGGCTTGGGAAAAATAAATTGCGGTGTTCCCATGATTTCGCTGACCTGCTCCGTTCCTTCATTGGTATTACCACAATCAATTATTGAGGAAAATCCAGTAAAATCACTTTCGAGATCTGTCTGAAATTTTTTATGTCGGGGTCTGCCAGTGGGCACTTTGGGCCAAATAATCCTGTCTTCCCTAATTTTTTTGGACATGGTTTCTCGCGAATACCGCCAGCCTTTTTTAGGACAACCGTAATTTATTTTCGTTGCTGGGTCTATCAAATCATAGTGAAGATTGGGACGACGGTCTTTTGTTGCCAAACCCACTAAATTATCACTCATCCAATTTCCACGAGGATCATTGTCTGGATTTGAGTATTTGTTCATGTCCTTTGCCGCGCCGCGCAAGCGCGCACTTGCTCCCCGATACGCCAGCACATATTCATGGTCAATAGAGATGTTCATTTTGTGACGAGAGTCCAAATTTCGCCGACTTTTCCAAACAAATGTTCCGACAAAACGGGAAGCCAGGAAAATTTCATCGCACATTAATTTCAAGTTGTATAGCTCCACGTCATCAATACAGATAAAAATAAATCCATCATCCGACAAAAACTCCCGCAGCAGCGCTAGTCGTGGATACATCATGCACAGCCAGCGGTCATGCCGGTCCAGAGTCTCGCCTTCCTTGCCAACAGTTTCACCGAGCCATTTTTTAATAATGGGACTGTTCACGTGGTCGTTGTAAGTCCAGACCTGTTCTCCCGTGTTGTAAGGCGGGTCAATACACACGCACTTCACCTGCCCCTTGTAATACGGCAGCAGCGCCTTCAACGCGACGAGATTGTCGCCCTCGACGATGAGATTGCCACCGTCAGCGTCCCCGCCCGCGAGTTCCGGCGCGTCTTTGAGCAAATGAAACGGCACCGCCAAATGGTGATTGACGACCGCCTCCTTCCCAATCCAGTTCAGCGCGGGCATGGCAAAATCCTAGCAACCAGCCGCTGACGGTCAACCGTCACCGTCAGCGGCGTTTTTTATCACAATCCGCACTTTTTGAAGGTGCTGTTGACGTGGGCGAAGTGGCGCTCGATGGAGCAGATTTTTTTCAACTCGGCGGCGGGGATGTGTTTCAACACCTCAGCGTCAGCGAGCAGGAAATCCAGGAACGGTTTGCCGTTGCCGCGCCAGCAGGCCATCGCGTTGCGCTGCACAGTCTCGTAAGCGGCGCGGCGCGCCATGCCGCTGTCAGTCAACGCAAGAAGGACGCTTTGCGAAAAATACAGGCCGCGCGTGAGGTCGAGGTTGCGCCGCATGTTTTCGGGATAGACCAGCTGTTTGTCCACCAGCTTTGCCAGCTTGTCGAGCATGTAGTCGAGCAGGATGGTCGAGTCCGGCAAAATCACGCGCTCGGCGGACGAGTGCGAGATGTCACGCTCGTGCCACAGCGCGACGTTCTCCAGCGCGGCGACGCTGTTGCCGCGAATCACACGCGCCAGGCCGCTGAGCCGCTCGCCGATGATAGGGTTGCGTTTGTGCGGCATCGCGCTGCTGCCTTTTTGTCCGGCGGCAAAAAATTCCTCCACCTCCAAAACTTCCGTCCGCTGAAGATGACGGAATTCCGTTGCCCAGCGGTCGATGCTGCTGGCGATGAGCGCCAGCGTGGTCATGAAATGCGCGTGGCGGTCGCGCTGGATGATTTGCGTGCTGATGTTGGCGGCGCGCAGTTTGAGTTTTTTGCAAACGTACGTCTCCACGCGCGGGTCGAGGTGCGCGTGGGTGCCGACGGCGCCGCTGAGTTTGCCGACGGCGGCTTGCGCGCGCGCCTCAACGAGCCGCGCCTCGGCGCGTTTGAATTCCTCGAACATCAGCGCCAGCTTCAAGCCGTAGCTGACCGGCTCGGCGTGAATGCCGTGCGAGCGGCCAATCATCGGCGTGAATTTGTATTTGCGCGCTTTTTTTGCGATAACTTTTTGCAACGCGCGCAGGTCGGCGAGGAGAATGTCAGCGGCGGCGGCCAGTTGCAACGCCAGCGTGGTGTCGAGCAAGTCGGACGAGGTCAGGCCTTGGTGAATCCAGCGTCCCGCGGGGCCGACATAGGTGGCGACATTTTCCAGAAACGCGAGCACGTCGTGCTGCGTGCGTTCCTCGTTCTTGCGGACTTCTTCAATATCAAAACACGCTTTTTTGCGAATAATCGCGGCGTCTTTTTTCGGGATGTGGCCGTAAGCGGCCATGCCTTCGCAGGCGAGCGTTTCAATTTCCAGCCAGTGTGAGAGTTTGGCTTCCTCAGTCCACACGGACACCATCAGCGGGCGCGAATAACGGGTAATCATAAGGCGGGACATTAAAAACGAATTGGCGGAAAATCCAAACTCCAAATTTGGAAAAATCCCAAACAGCGGCCGCTGACTCGGAATTTTGGAATTTGGTTTTTGTAATTTGGGATTTCCCGGCTAGGCTGGGCGCGTGGCCAAGAGCAATCGCAAGCGGCAGGAGGAGGCTGAGCGTCAGCGTCTCGACGAACTTGATGCGCGGGAACGCGCCGGCGGGACGGAGTTGTGCGTCTTCTGCCAGCGTCCCGCTGTGCATGACAAGAGCCACTCGCTGCACAAGCGGATGAAGTGGGAGAAAAATTTCAACGACATTGTCATCTGCTTGCAATGCCACACCGAGTTGCACCGCATCGCCAAGCAGCGCTCGCAAAAAATTGATTCCATGGAAGTCGCGCTGGCGGAGGATTCCTTTCAAAAATATCTCAAGTGGGCGAGCAAGCGCCCGCCGGAGACGATGTATCATTGATGACACGGCTCACCGTCAGCGGCATGGCGCTGCCGTCGGATTCCTTCGCCCAGGCACGCTATATCGATTCCGGCGCAGCCACCGATAACAGCCAAACTTACTCCGGAAATGGCCTGGCACAAGTACCGCACATCGAACATATCGGCACCAAGTATGACGGCACCCACATCACCGTCAGCGGCACAAACATGACCGGCGCCTTTTATCCGCCGGATTTCCACTGGAATGCGCAAGGCAGCTTCACCAGCGGCACCGTCCGCTCCGTCAACTCGCCCGATTACGGCGGCATCATTAAACGAGTATTCTCGTTTCTTTGTGGGCTGGCCTTCGCTCTATCCGCGCAAGCGGCGTGTTTGGAGGTGACAGCGCCACGCATCCGGTCGAAACTGGCGCCATGAGAAGAATTGGGCAAGCATTTTACCAAGGCCTTTGGCAGAGAAAAACGATTCATTGGAGCGACTGAAAACTTTTTTCAAAAAAATCCTTGACCCATTATGGTTTTTGTATAATATAGCATCCCTATGATACTTTGTAAAATTCGCAAATTCGCAAATTCGCAAATTCGCATTTGAGCACTTGCTCTGCCCGTGAGGGATTTTTGCGGTTTTCTTCCCGTTTTCTTTTTCGTCCGCTGACGCTCACCGCCAGCGGCGCGCGCTGTTTTTAACCTCAATCAAAGGAGAACAAAAATGAAAACTAACATCATATCCAAATGGACTGCATTGCTGCTGACATTCAGCGGCATGGCGGCATTGCCACTGACGGTCACGGCGGCGGCGGGCGACAATAAAGTCGTCACCAGCAGCACGACTGAGACCGGCCAAACCTACCGGAGCAACGACATCTCCCAAGCGGCGTTGCAAGTTTCCGGCAACGGCGTGATCTACACCGGCACCAACATCACGCTGACGGGCACCGCTGAGACTGGCGCCGGCAGATACGGCGCGTATGTGTACAATCGGGGCAGGCTTGATTTGTACGGCGGCTCGGCAAGCACCACCGGCAGCGTCACGGGCGGTGCCATGGCGGTCAGAGTTGACGGCACTTCCATCGCCAATTTGCACAATGTGAACATCAGCGTGATGGCCGGCAATGGCGTCCTTTTGACCACCTCTTCAACCGTTGTGGTGATTGGCGGCACCATCACGGTCAGCGGCAGCAATGGCGGTCATTGTGGGGTTCAGATCAACAGTTCATCCGTCGCGCACCTGGAAAATATCACCATCAATATCATCGACGACGGCAATGCCCGTGGTTTTGGTGTGTGGGGGGATACCGGCTCCATCGTCTCCGGCAGCGGCCTGTCCATCACCACCCAAGGTTTCCGCGGTTATGGGCTTAGCTTGACCGGCGGTGCCATGATGAGCATTTACAACTCAACAATCAACACCAGCGGTACCAGTGCGGTGGGCGCAATGGTGAACACCGTAGTAGATGGCGTAACGAGTTCGTTGTGGCTCAATGATGTGGATATCACCACCACGGGCGAGGGTGCCTGCGGTTTGGCTTTGGGCGATTCGCCAAATACCACCGGCATCACCGCCATTTACGCCACCAACGTGCGGGTCAATACTTCCGGCGCAGACGCGAGTGCGGTGTATTTGGGAAACAGACCGGATGGTTTGCAAATACTGGAGATTGATGGTGGTTCTTATACAGCGGCCAACGGCGCGGGATTGTATATCGCCAACATGAACCAAACTAATTTTTCGGACGAATACCAAGTCACCATCAAAGGCGGGGCGACCATCACCGGCACCGTGGCGTTGCTGGTGGAAGAAAGCGGCGACAACCCGCAAACCAGGGTCACCGTGGATGTGGCGGACAACTCCAGCTTGAACGGCGGCATCACCACCACGGGTTCAACCAACACGACGGTGAATCTGGACCGCACCACCCTGACCGGCGACGTGGCTGGCAGCAACAGCGGCACGCTGAACATCAACGCGAACGCCAGCACATTGATTGGGGACATCATCGCCAATGACGA
>JAITHY010000112.1 GCA_031279715.1 Verrucomicrobiales bacterium
TTCACGGACAAATCCACCGGATCAATCTTTCCGGTCAATTCACTGGCATTGTCCAAGTTCACCGTCAGCGCCGCGTCGTCATTGGCGGTGATGTCGCCGAACAACCGGCTGTCATCCAAACTGACCGTTGTGCTGGAGGAACCGCTGCCGGTTATGCCGCCGCTCAACTCCATGCCAACCATGGTCATGCTCAGCGTCCCGATGCCCGCGTTTGTTGCCACGTTGCCGCCATGGAAAACCTGCACGTGGTCGAGCAACACCACCGTGTTGTGCGCGGTGCCATTTACGATCAAATCGCCCGTCACTGTCAGTGCGCCATGGTAAAAACTCACGGCGCTGTTAACCCCAGAGTCCCGCTCGCCGCTGCCGGTCTGGATGGCGTTGGCGCCGGATCCGCTGGCGGTGAGGATGACGTTGGAGCCGCTCACCCGTCCGTTGTTGGCAAACACTCCGTGGGCGCCGTCACCTGCCACGCTGACCGTGACGCGGTCCAAAACCACCGCGCCATTAGCGGAGGTGTACACGCCATGACTGTTGGCGCCGACAGTGGCGATAACGCCGTCGGTCATGGTAATGGTCGACGTATGGCGGGCGTGCACGCCCATACCGTTGTCGCCTTCCGTGCGGATGCTGACGTTGAGCAAGCTGGCGTTGGAACTGGGCGTGAGATAAATTCCGGAAACGCCGTTACCGGTGGTAACGACGCTGACATTCTCCGCGCTGACCGTGGTATTCTCGTAACGGCCATAAATGCCATAACCACCGCTGCGGATGTCCACGTTCCGCAGTATCCCTGTTGAGGAATATTCAAGATAAACCCCGCTACCGTTGTCAGAGGTGATACTGCATTCTTCCAGCAGCACCGAGGAAGTGCCAAGCACACGGACGGCCTGGCCGCCGCCAATAATCGTCACATTGTAAAACGAGCCGCTTGAGTGGGTTGTCACACCCAATCCTGTGCCAAAGATGGAGTTGACCGTGCCGCCGGACAACCACATCATTCCGCCTTCGCGCGCATATCCGGCAAAGGACGAATAACCCGCACTGTTAGTTGTGGAAGTGAGGTTGATATTCACGCCGTTGTAAAACGCCGCCGTGCCTTTCACCTCCAAGGCCGGCACGGTGCCGGTATTGGCGGCTAAATAACTTTGGCCTGATTCCGCCAGGCTGCCAGTCACCAGTTTCGACAGGGCTGTTGCGTTCATGGTCAGCGCCGCCATGCCGCTGACGGTGACGAGCAGGGCGACATATCTTTTGATGGTTCGTGTATGCATTGTTTTTTCCTTTTGTTTGTCGGTCACATTTGTGCCATTGACCCCAAATTGTCAGAATTGAGTTGGAAACGCAAGCAAAAAGCGCGCTATAGCGCGCTTTCAAGTCGGAGGATATTTGAAAGTCTTGTCCGGTGCCGAAAAAACCGACAAAGCTGTTTGGACAAAATTTGTACCGCCTCAGAAACGCGGCGGCGCTGACACAGGAACAGTTGGCGGAACAAGCCGATGTCAGCCGGCGCTTCCTCCAGGAAATTGAGGCGGGGCAGAAAAACCCCACGGTGCAAGTCGCGGCGCGACTCCGGTCGGCGTTGCATTGTTCGTGGGACACCTTGCTGCGTGGGTTGTGAACGACCTCATTGTTTAAAAATCAAATTGTCACATCATCCGCGCGTTTGCCCCCGCGCGGCAAAGCTGCTAGGATCTTAACATGGCAAAAATTCTCGTGGCGATGTCCGGCGGGGTGGACAGTTCGGTGGCGGCGGCCTTGCTGCAAGCGCAGGGGCACACCGTCAGCGGCGCGTACATGAAGAATTGGATTAACGAGGAAAATATCGTCGGCAACTGTCCGTGGCAGCGGGATATTGAAGATGCCGCCGCTGTCGCCGACCGTCTCGGCCTGCCGTTTCGCGTGGTGAATTTGATGCGGGAATACCGCGAGCGGGTGGTGCGTTATTTGCTGGCGGGTTACGAGTCGGGCGTGACGCCGAACCCCGACGTGATGTGCAACCGCGAGATTAAGTTCGGCGTGTTGTTGGATTACGCGCTGGCGCAGGGTTTTGATTTTGTGGCGACGGGGCATTACGCGCGCAAAGCCGCTGACGGCGAGACGTTCGACCTGTTCGAAGGCGCGGACCAGAACAAGGATCAGTCGTATTTTCTCGCCTTGCTGCGGCAGGAACAAATCGCCCGCGCGTTGTTCCCCGTCGGCGCTTTGCCAAAACCGGAGGTGCGGCGGCTGGCGGAACAATTCGCGCTGACCACGGCGGCGAAGAAGGACAGCCAGGGCATTTGCTTCATCGGCGAGGTCAAAATGTCGGACTTTCTGAAAAAATTCATTCCCGACAAACCCGGCGCGATTGTGAACCTTGACGGCCAGCGGCTCGGCGAGCATCGCGGGCTGCACTTGTACACACTCGGCCAGCGCAAGGGCATCCGCGTCCCGTCGAACACGCCGAACGCGGCTTACGTGGTGCTGGAAAAGCGCGTCGCGGACAATGCGCTGGTCATCGGCTTTGACAGGCCCGACACGCCGAAACTGTACGCGACGGAGTGCACCGTCAGCGGCCTGTCGTTCACGAATCATCCGCTGACGGTGAACGCCGAGCTTGAGGCGAAGCCGCGGTACCGCTCCAGGAGGCAGCGGGTGACATTCACACCGTCAGCGGGCAACACCGCCCGGCTAAAATTTCACCAACCGCAGCGGGCGTTGTCGCCGGGACAGGTTTGCGCGTTGTACGACGGTGAAAAATTGCTGGGCGGCGGGATTTTTATGGAGATTATATACCGGTTATGAAATTCATCTCATGGAACGTCAACGGCATCCGCGCGTGCCAAAAAAAAGGTTTTGAACTGTTCGTCCAGCGCGAGGATCCCGATGTGTTGTGTTTGCAGGAGGTGAAGGCGGAGGAACGCCAGGCGGATTTGAGGCTGCATGATCTTTACCACATCAATTGGTACAGCGCGGAAAAGAAGGGTTACTCCGGCACCGCCGTTTTCTCCAAAGTCACGCCGCTGACCATGACCCGCGGCCTCGGCGCCGCCGAGCATGACAAGGAAGGCCGGATGATCACGCTGGAGTTTGCCGATTATTTTTTGGTCAATGTGTACACGCCAAATTCCAAGGACAAGCTGCAACGGCTGATGTACCGCCACCAAGTTTGGGATGTGTTGTTTTTGCAATACCTGCAAAAATTAGAGCGGCAAAAGCCCGTCGTCTGCTGCGGCGACTTGAACGTGGCGCACCGGGAAATCGACCTGGCGCGACCCGCTGAAAATCAATTCAGCCCCGGTTTCACCAACGAGGAACGCGCCGGCATTGACAACCTCGTCAACGCCGGTTTCATCGACACTTTCCGCGAATTTGAAAAGGGCGGCGGGCATTACTCATGGTGGAGCTACCGCACCGCCGCGCGCGAGCGAAACATCGGTTGGAGAATCGACTACTGGCTGATTTCCCAAAGGCTCCGCCCCCGCCTCAAGCGCGCCTGGATAATGTCCGAAGTGACAGGATCCGACCATTGCCCGGTGGGAATGGAACTGGCGTGAGGCGCTATCGCTTCAACTTTGACAAGGCTTGCTCAAAGGCGCCGCCCAAGCCGCCGAAGTCTTGCGCTGACGGACGGAGGGGAACGCGGGCTGCGGGACGCTGACGCTCACCCCCGGAGCGGACGCCGGGGGTGAGGTCGGGGTTGGACCTCATGCTCAGCGCGATGCGTTTTCTCGCGGCGTCAACCTCGGTAACCGTGACTTGCACCTTGTCCTGCACCTTGACAATGTCAGCGGGACTTTTGACAAAGTTGTCGGATAATTGGCTGATGTGGACAAGACCGTCCTGATGGACGCCAACATCCACGAACGCGCCGAAGGCGGTGACATTGGTGACGATTCCGGGAAGTTTCATGCCGGGTCTGAGATGGGCAATTTCCGAGACGCCGTCGACAAACTTGAAGACGGTGAATTCTTTGCGCGGGTCGCGGCCCGGCTTGGCCAGCTCGCTGACAATGTCTTTTAGCGTGGGAAGGCCGACGCTGCCGGTGACATATTTTTCCAGCGAAATTTTCGCGCGCAACTCGCCGCTGCGGATGAGATCGGCGGGCGCGCAGCGCAAATCCTTCGCCATCGCCTCGACGACGCCGTAACTCTCCGGGTGAACGGCGCTGGCGTCGAGCGGATGGTCAGCGCCGCGGATGCGCAGGAAACCGGCGGCCTGCTCGAACGCCTTCGGGCCGAGGCGCGGGACTTTGCCCAATTCGGCGCGGCTCTTGAACGGCCCGTTTTCATCGCGGAATTTGATAATGTTTTCCGCCAGCGCCGCGCCCAGGCCGCTGACGTAGGCAAGCAGTTGTTTGCTGGCGGTGTTGACCTCGACCCCGACGGCATTGACGGCGCTGGTCACGGTGTCGTCGAGGCTGCGTTTCAGCGCGGTTTGGTCCACGTCGTGCTGATACTGACCGACGCCGATGGATTTCGGGTCGATTTTCACCAACTCGGCGAGCGGGTCCATAAGGCGGCGCCCGATGGAGACGGAGCCGCGCACGGTGATGTCGTGGTTGGGAAATTCCTCGCGCGCGACATCGCTGGCGGAGTAAACGGACGCGCCGCTTTCATTGACCATGACGACGCTGACGCTGGCGGGCAGGCCGAGTTTGCGAACAAAAGCCTCGGTTTCGCGCCCGGCGGT
>JAITHY010000132.1 GCA_031279715.1 Verrucomicrobiales bacterium
TTCACGGAAAAATAACCGCGCTGTTTTTGCGGCGTGACAAAACGGTTCCACCACAGTTTTTCCTCGCCGCTGATGGCCGGCAATTTCGCGTCCGCTGACGGTGACACCTCCGGCACCTCCGGCAACTCCAAGCGCCAGCCGCCCCGGCTTTTCACCAGCGCGATTTTTTCATCGACTAATTTTCTGAATTCTTCCAACCCAAGCTCGCCGACCAAAAAGCGCAGCCGCGCCGCGTGCTTGTTCTTGCGATTGCCGCGCGCGTCGAACACTTCCTTGATGGCCTGCGTCAGCGCGAAAACCTCGTCTTCCGGCAAAAATTCAATGAAACGCCAGCCCTCGCGCGACTTTGCGCCCTGCCCGCCGGCGACGTACACGGTGAAGCCCCGCTGTCCGTCACGCACCTTGGCGATGAGGCCCGCGTCGATGAACGTCGCGCCGCCGCGGTCAGCGGGCGATCCGCTGAAACTGATTTTGAATTTGCGCGGCAGTGCGTACGAATCCTTTTGCGCGAGCATCCGCGTGGTCAACGCCAGCGTGTGCGGCGTCACGTCGAACGCCTCATCGTCAGCGACGCCGGCGTGGGGGTCGGCGGTGATGTTGCGCACCGTGTTGCCGCCGCCACCGCGCGGGCTGACGCCGACAGTGTGCAGCGCCTCGATGATGGTCAGAAAATCCTCGAACTTGACGTAGTGCAACTGCGCCCCGCCGCGCGTGGTGACGTGCAGTCTGCCGTTGGCGTGTTGCAGCGACAAGTCCGCCAGCGTGGACAATTGCGCCGGCGTGACGACGCCGCCGGCGAGTTTGACGCGCACCATGAATGTCCCCGCGGTGCGTTGTTCGTAAATGCCAAACGGGACGCGGATGGTTTTGAACGTGAGGTCGTCCAGTTTTTTGTCCTTGTAATCCTGATAATGCTGTTTGAAGGCGGCGAAATCTTGCGCCACTTCCGGGGGAATAACGTAACTGCTCATGTTATTTCTATTTCTTCATTGGTGACCGTTCCGGCCTTGATTTTGAAAGATTTTACCACCGGTTCCGCCGCTGACAGTGAGATGATGACGTAGCTGATGTTCGGGTCGTAGGCAAGTTTGATGTCCTCCGCTGACGGTCGCGCGGGAGTGGCGGGATGCGAATGATAACACACGATGAGCCGCTGACCGCGCGCCGTCGCGTCCTTGAAGGCGGCGAATTGTTCCTTCGGGTCGAAGGAAAAGTGCTCGGCGCTGGCGTCGGTGTTGGTCAACGGGTAATGCGTTTTCACCTCACCGTCAGCGCCGCCGGCGAGATAGCCGCAAATTTCCAGCGGCGCCCCCTCGCGGGCGCGGGCGACGAGTTCGCCGTAAATATTTTCAGGAATTTTTAGCATTTTTCACCTCGCACACGACTTGTTCGTAATCACGCAACGCCTTGACACCGTCAGCGCCGCAGACCCGGCAGTTGGGATTGCGTTTAAGCGGAACTTTTCGGAAATTCATCGTCTTTGCGTCGAAACTGAGCAACTGGTCGTACAATGGCGCGCCGCTGCCGGTGATGAATTTCAGCGCCTCGGCGGCTTGAATGGCGCCCAGCATGCCGGCGACCGCGCCGAGGATGCCCGCTGATGAACAGGTCGGCACCAGTCCGGGCGGCGGCGGCTGGCCGAAGACACAGGCGTAGCACGCGGACTGGCGCGGCTTGACGCTCATGGTCTGCCCGGCGAAGCGCAGGATGCCGCCGTGCGAGAACGGTTTGCCGGCCAGTACGCAAGCGTCGTTGACCAAAAATTTGGTGGCAAAATTGTCCGTGCCGTCGATGACAAAATCGTAGGGCTGAATGACGCCGAGGATGTTGTCGGCAAAGAGCATTTTGTGATGGGTGTTCACCGTCAGCGCCGGATTGATGGCGAGCATTTTATTTTTCGCCGACTCGACCTTTGGCGTGCCAACGTCAGCGGTCGTGTGGATGACCTGCCGCTGCAAGTTGCTCAAGTCCACCACGTCACCGTCAGCGATGCCAATGGTGCCGACACCCGCCGCCGCAAGGTACAACGCGACGGGCGAGCCAAGTCCACCGGCGCCGATGACCAGCACTTTGGCGTCGCAAATTTTCTCCTGCCCCTCAATGCCCACATCTTCAAGGATAATGTGGCGCGAATAGCGCTCCAGTTCGCTGTCGGTGAAGTCTCTCATTGTCCGCCGCCCATGAAGTAGAGAAAATTGATGGTATCGCCGTCGCTGACCGTGACATCGGGGTACTGGTGCGGGCGCAAGAATTCGTCGTTGAGTTGAACGGTGACCATGTCGGGCATGGAAACTCCTTCCTGTTTTAATAATTCCGTCACTGTCAGCGTCGGATTGGCTATTTCTTTAGGTTCGCCGTTGATTGTCAGCTTCATAATGTTGATTAAGTTTATAGGGAATATTGAATTTCCGTCAATAATTATATTCATCAAATTTGCGTTCATTTAAGGTTCAAAATTATTTCTCGCATTCATACGCCTCTTCGCTAGCGTTGACGCCGTATGAATATTTCCATTGAAGAAGTCTCCGCCTGCCGTCGCCGGCTCCGTATTGAGGTGCCCGCTGACCGTGTCGCGGCGGAAGTCAACCGCGTAACCAACGAGTTTCAAAAAGCCGCCCAAATCAAGGGCTTTCGCGCGGGAAAAGCGCCGCGTCCGGTCATTGAGAAACGTTATGCCAAGGACATTGAGGAGGAGGTCAAGCGCGTGCTCGTCCCGACGGCGTTCCGCGAGGCGATTGACGAAAAAAAACTGAAAGTTTCCACCGCGCTCAATTTGGAGGAGGTCAATTTTGTCTCTGGCGTGAGCCTCAGCTTCTCGGCGCTGGTGGACTTGGAGCCGGAATTTATACTGCCCGAATACAAGGGGCTGAAGGTCAAAAAATTCGACGCCACCGTCAGCGATGCCGAGGTGTCCGAAACCATCGACCGGCTGCGCGGGCAAATGGCCGATTACAAGACCGTCAGCGGGCGCGCCATTCAGGAAAACGACCTCGCGGTGGTCACTTACGAGGGCAAGCTTGATGGTCAGCCGCTGGTGGATTTGCTGCAGAACGCGAAGCACCTCGCCAAGAATGAAAAATTCTGGGTGCAGGTCAAGGACGACACATTTCTGCCCGGCTTCGCCAAACAACTCATCGGCGCCAACGCCGGCGACGCGCTCACCGTCAGCGTCACTTTCCCCGCCGAGTTTCCGCAGGAGGATTTGCGCGGCAAGACCGCGGTGTATGACGTGAAAGTTGACGAAATCAAGGAGACTGTGCTGCCGGAGTTCAATGACGAGTTCGCGCAAAACATCGCCAAAGTCACGGCGGAGGAATTGAAAAAACGAGTCGCGGAAAATTTGAAATTGCAAAAGGAGCAACAGGCGCGCAACGACCACGCGCGGCAAATTCTTGGGCAACTAAACGGCTCGGCGAATTTTGAAGTGCCGGAATCGTCGGTTCAAAACCAGACGCGCAACGTGATTCACGACATCGTGCGCGAAAACGAATTGCGCGGC
The DNA here is from genome assembly GCA_031279715.1 of Verrucomicrobiales bacterium. Taxonomy (GTDB): domain Bacteria; phylum Verrucomicrobiota; class Verrucomicrobiia; order Methylacidiphilales; family JAAUTS01; genus JAIRPN01. The sequence goes on from JAITHY010000132.1 coordinate 3,500, forward strand.
GTGTCGCGCGACATGCTGGAGGAAAAAAAACAGGACATCTTCACCAACGCGCAGAGCGCCGCCAAGGGGCAGGTCAAGCTGAGTTTCATCCTCGGCAAAATCGCGGCGGCGGAACGGCTGGAGGTCACCAACGACGAGCTAATCGGCGAGGTCAGCCGCATCGCCATGCGGGAAAACACACCGGTGAAAAAACTGGTCAAACAGTTGCAGGAAAACAACGGCTTCGATGGCATCCGCGAGAGTTTGCTCAGCCGCAAGACGGTTGATTTCCTGCTGCAATCAGCGATTATTGAATAATATGACTCAAAACAATTACGTCTTGCCCAAAGTCGTCGAACAAACGGGGCGCGGCACCGAAACGTGGGACGTGTTCTCGCGCCTGCTGAAGGACCGCGTGATTTTCATCGGCTCGCCGATTGACGATTTCGTCGCCAACGCCGTCACGGCGCAACTGCTCTTTTTGCAAATGGAAGACGCGAAGAAGGACGTGCACATTTACATCCACTCGCCCGGCGGTTACGTCACGGCGGGCATGGCGATTTACGACACCATGCAATACGTCACCTGCGACATCGCCACTTACTGCATCGGCCAGGCGGCGAGCATGGGCGCGGTGCTGCTGGCCTCGGGCACAAAGGGCAAGCGTTACGCGCTGCCAAACGCGCGCATCATGATTCACCAACCGCTCGGCGGCGCGCAAGGCATGGCGACGGACATCAACATTCAGGCGCAGGAAATTTTGCGAACCAAGCGCACACTGAACGAAATTTTGGCCCGGCACACCGGACAAAGTTTCGAGCAAGTCGAAAAGGACACAGACCGCGACCGTTTCATGTCCGCTGACGATGCGAAAAACTACGGCATCATCGACCATGTGGTTGTTTCCAAGAAACAAATCCCGCCGGCAATCTGACCGATTGAAAATCCGCCGCCAAACCATCATCATCACGCTGACCCTCACCACACTGTCAGCGGCTTTGCTTTGGCAACTGACGCCCAGAACCGACTTGTGGCGGGGTGTTTCATTTTCACGTTGTTATTATGACCGCGATGGAAAGCCGCTGCGCGTGACGCTCGCTAATGATGAGCGCTACCGCGTATACACGCCGCTGGCGGTGACGTCCACATTGCTGCACGAGGACCGTTGGTTCAACTGGCATTCCGGTTTCAGGGCGGGGCCGCGTTGAACGAACTGGGCGGATTTCATCGCCGCATCGGCGCTTCGACGGTGTCAATGTAACTGGCGTGGATTCGCTGGCGATTGAACACGCGCACCGTGTCATTTATCCGGCTGCTCGGTAAACATGGACAAATCGGTAATGCCCGCCTCTTTGGCCGCGTCCATCACCTTGACGAAAAAACCAAGCGGCACGTCAGTGTCGGCCTTTAACGCAAAACCATTTTGGGCCGAGGCTTTCTTGCCGCGCAACACCGCGCCGAGCTGGGCGAGGCCGATTTTTTCCTCGCCGACAAACACCTCGCCGCTCTTGGTGGCGTAAATAATCACCGGCTCCCGCGCCTGCTCGGACGCCTCGGCGGTGGTGGAGTCCGGCACTTTGATTTGCACGGCGGGTTCGACGCGCTTGAAGGTGGTGGTGACGATGTAAAAAATCAACAGCAGGCAAAACACGTCAATCAACGAAACGACGTTGATGACGGGCATTCTCCGGCGCTTGGTGTAAAATTGCATTTATTTTTTTTCGTCAACGGGTTGCAAATACAGCTTGGTGAGAAAATCCATGCACAGGCTCTCCATCTCCACCGCCAGCGCCTCCACCTTGCGGCTGTAGTAACCGTGCATGATGAGCGCGGGGATGGCGATGGCCAGGCCGCTGACGGTGGCGTTCAACGCCTGTGAGATGCCCAGCGCCATTTGCATCGTTTGCTTCGCGCCGCCAAGATGACCCACATCGGTGAAGATGACAATCATGCCGCTGACCGTGCCCATCAAGCCCAGCAGCGGCGCGATGCCGACGATGATTTCCAGCAGCACCAAGCCGCGCTCCAGTTGCACCATCTCGGCGCGGGCGCGAACCTGCACCGCCTCGGCGTTCTCAGACTTCGACCACGGCGTGTGCTCCAAACCAATCCGCACCAACCGCGCCAGGGTGCTGTCACCGCCAGCCACCAGCGCGGCAATGTGTTCCAGCGGCTGCCCGCTGCGATAAGCGAGCAGAATGTTGTACAAATATCGCGGGATGACTTTGTCGCGCCGCAGGGCGAACCCGCGTTCGAGGATAAATGCCAGCGCCACGAGCGAAGTCAGCGTCAGCGGAACCATGGCCCAGCCGCCGTCGTGGAAAAATTTTGCGATATTGCGAATAATCTCCATAAATAGTTGGCTAAAAATAGGCCAACAGAATATTTTTACCAGCACGATTATCCATCGCGACTGGCCCTAATGTCACACCCGCTGAGGATGACGGAACTTCCGAAGCACGGCCACGGCCAGCAACCCCAGCCCCAGCAAGCCATAGGTGGCCGGCTCTGGAATCAGCAGATACTTTTGCATCTCCAAGGCAAACGCCTCGCCCAGTTGTTGTTGCCCGATGGCGTCCCAAT
>JAITHY010000143.1 GCA_031279715.1 Verrucomicrobiales bacterium
GAGGACAACACGCGCTTTTCCCGAAATGGCGTGGACTTGAACCGCGAATTTTGGCGCGACTCGCGCGAAGCGGAGGTGCGGTTGCTGGAGGATGAAATCCGGCAACTGAGCTTCAGCGGCATCATCGCGCTGCACGCCGACGACACCAGCGACCGCATGTACGGATTCGCGCGCGGCTCCGAGGTCACGCGCCACGTGCTGACACCGGCGCTGGCGGCGACGGCAAAAATCATTCCCATCAACCATGACGCCACCATTGACGGATTCGCCGCTGACGGCGGCATCATAGATGAATGTTACGAGGGCGTGCTCGGCTCCCCGCCCGGCGCGCGCCACAAACCGTTTGAAATTGTGCTGGAAACACCGCAGCTGCATCCGCTAAAACAGCAGGTGGACGCCCACGTGACCGCGTTGCTGACGCTCATCACGGAGTATCCGAAATTCATCGCTTACGGCCAGGATTTGTAATGAATTTATTTTTAAACAAACACTGTCAGCATCGCGTCTTGCCCGGCTTCGGGCTGACGATGGGGTTTACCCTGACTTATCTCTCACTGCTGATTTTAATTCCGCTGGCGGGCGTCATCGTCAAGTCCGCCGAGTTGGGCTGGCCGCATTTCTGGCACAGCATCAGCGGCGAATTTGCCATCGCGTCATACAAACTCAGCTTCGGCGCGTCGCTTGCGGGCGCGGCCATCAACGGCATCTTCGGGCTGATCGTCGCGTGGGTCTTGGTGCGCTACGATTTTCCGTTCAAACGGTTGCTTGACTCCTTCGTGGACCTGCCGTTCGCCCTGCCCACCGCCGTCGCCGGCATCGCGCTGACGACCATCTACTCGCAAAACGGCTGGATTGGCCACATCTTCAGCGCCAAGGGTGTCATTGGCAGCGCCTTCACACCGACAGGCTGGTTTGGCGAGCATTTTCCGCCCGGCACGTGGCTCGGCGACATTTTACCCAACAACGGCGTCCCCATCGCCTACACATGGGTTGGTGTCACCATTGCGCTGACGTTCATCGGCCTGCCGTTCGTCGTCCGCACGGTGCAGCCGATTCTCACCGACCTGAGCCTTGACTTCGAAGAAGCCGCCGCCAGCCTCGGCGCCAGCCACGCGCAAATTTTTTTCCGTGTGATTTTACCCGAACTGCTGCCCGCGCTGCTGACCGGCTTCTCACTGGCCTTCGCCCGCGCGCTCGGCGAATACGGTTCGGTTATTTTCATCGCCGGCAACATCCCCGGAAAAACCGAAATCACCCCGCGCATTATTATTAATAAATTGGAAGAATACGACTACTCAGGCGCGGCGGCGGTTGCCGTGGTGATGCTGGTTTTTTCGTTCCTCACGCTGCTGACGATTAACATCATCCAGTGGTGGAGTTCAAGATTTTATACAAGGATATCATAATCATGGCCGGAGGCATCACATCATTGGTCACGACCACGCACCGCCTGACCCACAGCGGACGCCAAGTCCTGCGCGAACCCGCGTGGGCGCGCTTCGCGTTGCTCGCCGTGGCGCTCGGATTTTTATTCCTGTTCCTCTTCGTCCCGCTGTTATGCGTGTTCACCGAGGCCTTCAAAAAAGGCTGGCATTCCTACGCCGCCGCCCTCGGCGATCGCAATTCTCAATCCGCCATTTTTCTGACGCTAAAGGTGTGCGTCGTCGCCGTTCCACTCAACGTCATCTTCGGCGTCGCCGCCGCGTGGTCCATCACCAAATTCCGCTTCAAAGGAAAAAATTTTTTGCTGACACTGATTGATTTGCCGTTCGCCGTTTCGCCTGTCATCAGCGGCTTGGTCTTCGTGCTCATCTTCAGCCACACCGCGTTTGGCGACTGGCTAAAAGACCACGGCTGGAAAATCATTTTCAACACCCCCGGCCTGATTCTGGCGACGCTGTTCGTCACCTTCCCGTTCGTTGCGCGCGAACTAATACCGCTGATGCAATCCCAAGGCTCCGACGAGGAGCAAGCCGCCATCTCCCTCGGCGCGAATGGCTGGAAAACGTTTTGGCACGTCACGCTGCCGAACATCAAGTGGGGCCTGCTGCACGGAATCGTCCTCTGCAACGCCCGCGCGATGGGCGAGTTCGGCGCGGTCTCCGTCGTCAGCGGCCACGTGCAAGGCAAGACCAACACCATCCCGCTGCACATCGAGGTCTTGTACGAAAGCAGTCTTTACTCCGCGTCCTTCGCCATGGCATCACTGCTGACGCTGCTGGCGCTGCTCACGCTGATAGTCAAAATCGTCGTCGAACGGCAACACAAACCTTGAGTTGAAACATATGAAAATCTCAATCAACAACGTCTCCAAAAACTTCGGCAACTTCCAAGCCCTCAGCAATGTTGACCTTGGCGTCAAGTCCGGCGAACTCCTCGCCCTGCTCGGCCCCAGCGGCAGCGGAAAAACCACGCTGCTGCGCATCATCGCCGGCCTGGAAACTCCAAACGAGAGCGGCGCAATTTTGTTCGGCGGCGAGAACGTCACCTACCGCGGCGCCAAGGATCGCGGCGTCGGCTTCGTCTTCCAGCATTACGCGCTGTTCCGCCACATGACCGTGTTTGAAAACATCGCCTTCGGCCTGCGCGTGCGCCCCGCCCACACCCGCCCCGGCAACGGCGAAATCAAGGACCGCGTGTTCAAATTGCTAAAACTCGTCCAACTCGGCGGACTCGAACGCCGCTACCCCTCGCAACTCAGCGGCGGTCAACGTCAGCGGGTCGCCCTCGCCCGCGCGCTCGCCGTCGAGCCGAAAGTATTGCTGCTCGACGAACCCTTCGGAGCGCTCGACGCCAAGGTGCGGAAAGAACTCCGCCGCTGGCTGCGCGAGTTACACAGTGAAATCCACGTCACCAGCATCTTCGTCACGCACGATCAGGAAGAGGCGCTTGAACTCGCTGACCGTGTCGTCATTATGAACGCCGGCCGCATCGAACAAATCGGCACGCCGGAGGAAGTGTACGACAGCCCCGCCAATTCCTTCATCTACAAATTCCTCGGCTCGGTGAACACGCTGACCACCAGCGTCAGCGGCGGTGACGCCCACATTGGCAACGTCACCTTCCCCACCGGCCTGACCAACTTAAACGAGCCGGAAGGCGTCGCCTTCATCCGCCCTCATGAGTTCAGTGTCAGCAAAAGCGCCAACGGCAGACCGACGCTGACCGTGACCTTGAAACACATCCAACCCGTCGGCGCCACCATCCGCCTTGAAGTGACGCGCCAGGACAATGGTGAAATTCTGGATGTCGAACTGAGCCGGGAGGAATACCGCACTGTTAATCCCAAAATCAACGACACACTCCATCTCCACCCACAACGTCTGCAAGTTTACCCGCCCGATTTTTCCATATAAAAAGCTACTTGATTTCCTGTAAATTCAAGATATCAACCTCGCCGTTAACAATTTTCTTCAGCGCGTAGGCAATGCAACAGCGCACAATGAAAGATCTCGTTAATCCAGTCTCGGCTTTAAATTTATTTATGAGTTTAACCTGCTTGGCATCCAGGCGAATGGAGATAATGGGCGCTGTTTTCATAACCGGAATATCTTTGCGCAAATCCCCAAAAACACCAAGCCTTAATTGATATTTTTCACATCTTTTTGCGCATTTGTTTTTTAAAATACCAAGGCTAACTTATTTTTATCTTTTGCGATTTAAGTTTTGCGTTATCCTGTTCGCATGTCCGCAAAACCTGATTGGGCCGCCAAGCTCCTCAAAGTGCTCTCACAACCGAATTACCAGCCGCTGAACCTCAGCGCGCTTGCCAAAAAATTGCGTGTGGGGGGGAAATATGAACAGGAGGTCGCGGCGGCGTTGAATGAACTGGAATTACACGGAAAAATCGCGCGAATCCGCAAGGATTGCTGGGTGTTGCCGCATGAGGCGGAGTTGGTGACGGGGGTGATTTCGTTTAACCCAAAAGGCTTCGCGTTTCTCATTCGTGAGGACAAGGGCGATGATTTGTTCGTCGCCGCCGAGGACACACACACGGCGATGCACCAGGACACCGTCGTCGCGCGCATTGTCAAAGGCAGCGGACGCTTTGCCGGACAACCGCAGGCGCGCGTCATCCGCATTTTGAAACGACGTCACACGACACTCGTCGGCACGCTGACACAATCGGGACGTTTTTATTACGTCGTGCCCGCTGACACTCGCCATCAGCAAAACATCTATGTCCCCTCACCGTCCGCTGATGATGAAGTTCACGCTGACGTTGGCGACGTGGTTGTGGTCAAACTCGACGAATGGCGATCTCGACATGCCAATCCTGAGGGTGAAATCATTGAGCGTCTCGGCAAAAAAGGCGACCCGCAGGTTGACATTGTTGCCATCATCCGCAAATTCGAGTTGCCGGATGAATTTCCCGCCGCCGTGCTCGCCGAGGTCGCGTCATTCCCAGCCGCTGACGGTGACGCGCCATGCCATGACCTGACTCACCGGCTCGACTTGCGCAACGAACTCATCTGCACGGTTGATCCGGACACGGCAAAGGACTTTGATGACGCGATTCACGTCCGCCGGCTCAACCACGATGCATGGGAAGTTGGCATTCACATCGCCGATGTCGCTTATTACGTCCGCCCCGGCAGCGAGTTGGACAAGGAGGCGGCCAGGCGCGGGAACAGCGTCTACCTGGTCAATCAGGTGATTCCCATGCTTCCGGAGGAATTATCCAACGGCTTGTGCTCGCTCAATCCAAATGTGGACCGCCTCACCGTCAGCGTCATCGCCACGCTGACGGCCAAGGGCGAGGTGACAAAATACAAAATCCGGCGCTCCATCATTCACTCCAAGCACCGGCTCGCTTACCCGCAAGCATTCGCCATGTTGCAAAAAAAATCCGCTGACAATGATCTTGAGCGTATGTTGAAAAACGCGTGGTCACTGGCAGCGACACTGCGCAAAAAACGCTTCGCCGATGGCGCGCTCGATCTCGAAATGCCGGAGGTGAAAGTGTATTGCAACACACATGGCGTCCCCACCGCCATTACCAAAGTCGAACATGACATCTCACACCAACTCATTGAAGAGTTCATGCTGCTGGCGAATGAACTCGTCGCAACCGACTTGATGCGCGCCCGCCGCGCCGCCATTTACCGCGTTCACGAAAATCCCGATCCCGCCAAGCTGCGCGAACTGCGCGAGACGTTGCGCATACACGGCGTCAAAGTCGGCGATCTCACCAACAAGCGCGAGGTGCAAAAGGCGCTGAACCTCATCGCCAGCCGTGACGAGGCGCACGCGCTGAAAGTCGCCGTGCTGCGCTCGCTCAAACGCGCCGCCTACGATGTCAAACCGCTCGGCCATTACGGACTGGCAAAAGCCAACTACGCGCATTTCACTTCGCCCATCCGCCGTTACGCCGACCTGGTGGTGCATCGCGCATTGGACAAAAAAACTCAGGGCAAGGGGTTCGCCTCATTGTCGGAACTGGAAAAAATGGCCAAACACATTAGCGACACCGAGCGTGTTGCCGCTGACGCTGAGCACGAGTCGGTTGAGTTGAAGAAACTGGAGTTCTTCGCCAATCAACTCCATAGCAATCAACCACAGAACTTCTCCGCCATCATCATCAGCGTGGAGAACTACGGCCTGTTCGTCGAGTTGCCCGACTTTTTGCTCAGCGGCCTCATCCATGTCTCCTCGCTGACCGATGACTTTTATTACCACGACGCGACGCGCCAAAGTTTTACCGGCAAGAAGTTTAAGCGCCAATACCGCGCCGGCCAAACCATCAAGGTCAAAGTCGCCCGCATCGACCTCCTCAAGCGCCAGGTGGATTTCGCTGTGGTAAAATAAAACGCCAAAGACGCTGAGAATGAGCAAGGGGGAGGCATTTGATTGTTTTATACCGAAACGCAACTCCGCTTTGGAATGGCTTGGCATTAGGTGAGTGGAGCCGGGTTAAAAAATTTTGCCTTTTAATTTTTTGAGACGCTCCCGCAACAAGGCGGCGAGTGCGTAGTTTTCTTCGCAGATGGCATCGTTCTTGTCGATTTTCAGAGCTTGGCAACAGATGGCGTGCTCTTGGGGGGCTTTTCCGGTGTGTTGGGTGGCGTGTTGGGTGTCGCGAATGATTTCTTGGACTAATGGGGCGAATGTTTCGTAGCATTGGGAACATCCGAATTGTCCGGTTTTTCGCAAATGTTCTTCAGTGCAGCCACAGAATGGGCAGGGGGAGGGGGAAAATGGTTTGAGCGCGGCGCGGGTTAGCAGCAAGTCGGTCAGGTTGAGGCCGCTGCTGGTGAGGCCCAATTGCCGGGCGCAGGGTTCGCAAAGGTTGAGTTTGCACATTTCATCATTCCTGATACGGGTCAGGAAGACCGCGGCTTCAGCAGTGTGGCATCTTTCACAGGTCATGGCACTTTAATTGAATATAGTAGTACCACTGCATCGGGTCAAATTGCGGTAGGCATCGATAAATTTGCGGGTACAGGGGCCTATTTTGCCGCTGCCGATGACGCGCCCGTCCAACTCACGCACGGGAACGACTTCAACGGCGGTTCCGGTGAGAAAGATTTCATCAGCGGTCCACAAATCGTAGCGGGTGAGGTTGGTTTCGTTGATGAGCATACCGATTTGCGGGGCGAGTTCCATGACGGTTTGTCTGGTAATGCCACCGAGCGCTCCGGCGCTGATGGGGGGAGTGGTGAGTTTATTGCCGCGCAAGACGAAGATGTTGTCAGCGGAGCATTCGGCGACGTAACCTTCATGGTTTAAGACGATGAGTTCGTCAGCGCCGGCGAGATTGCCTTCCAATCGTACGAGGATTTGGTTGAGGTAGTTGAGGGATTTGATGGCTGAGCTAAGTGAGTTTTGCGAGATGCGTTGGGTGGCGGCGGTGATGAGTTTGAGGCCTTGTTCGTACACAGCGTCGGGGTAAATGGTGATGCCGGTGGCGATGCAAAAGATGGTGGCTTTGGGACATTTGATTGGATTGAGGCCTAGGTCACCGATGCCACGGGTGACGACCAGCCGGATATAGGCGTCGGACAAGTTGTTCTGGCGGCAGGTTTCCAACACCACTTCCTCAACCTCCGTCATCGTCAGCGGGATGCTGAGCATAATGGCCTTGGCTGAGTCGAAAAGCCGGACGATATGTTCACGCAGGCGGAAAACGCGCCCGTTGTAGGCGCGGATGCCCTCGAAAACGCCGTCACCATAGAGCAACCCGTGGTCGAAAACTGAAATTTTTGCGTCTTCTTTGTTATGGAACTTGCCGTCAATGTAGATTTTCATAGATCGCGACTGAGTTTGCCACCAATGAGTCGATAACGCAAATCCATTCGTTGCGCGATGGAGTCGTCGTGCGTGACCAACACCAGCGTTTTGTGTTGTTTCCGCACCAAGTCGAGCAGCAGCCTCAACACAACTTCACTGTTGGCAGGATCGAGATTGCCGGTCGGTTCATCGGCGAGAATGAGCGCGGGGTTGTTAATCAATGCCCGCGCGATGGCGACCCGCTGTTGCTCACCGCCGGACAGTTCCGTTGGACGATGTTGAATGCGATTTTTCAACCCAACTTGTTCAAGCAATTCCGCCGCTGACCGTGAAGCATCGTGCCGCCGGAATGCCGCTGGCAGCAATACGTTCTCCAGCACACTCAACTCCGGCATCAGTTGATAGGATTGGAACACCAGCCCGACAGTCTGGCGCCGCCACTGCGTCAACCCCGCGCGACTGTCAGCGTAAATTGATTTGCCATTCCACCACACCCCGCCGCTGGTGGGTTGTGCCAATCCGCCAATCACGTTGAGCAGTGTGGTTTTCCCCGACCCCGAACTGCCGCTGATAGTGAGCGTACCCGCCGCCGGCAGTGTCAACGACACGTCTGCCAGCACCTCAATCCGCCGCCCCCGCCCGAAGGGGAAGAACTTGCTCACATCTTTAATTTCCAGCGTATTCATTGTCAGTGTCCGTTATTCAGAATGCAACGCCAGCGCCGGGTCCACCCGGAGCGCGGCAAATGCCGGCAACAGCGCCGCCGCCGTGCTCAACAGCACCCCCGACAACGCAATCCAGCAAACCATCCAACCATCGACGGTGGCGGGAATTTGCGCGAAGTGATAAATCTCCGGCGGAAACACATCCACTTGAAACGTGTCGCTCAGCCACCAGCTAAACTCATTGCGATACGCCAGCACCAAACATCCAAATCCCACCCCCAGCGCCGACCCCAGTACGCCAATGATCAATCCATACAGCGTAAATACGCTGACAATCTGCCCGTCGCTCGCCCCCAGCGCCTTCATCAACCCAATTTCACGCCGCTTCTGCACTGTCACCGTAATCAGCGTGCTGCACAGCCCCAACGCCGCGACGATGATAATAAAAAACAAAATAAACGCCATCATCCGTCGCTCCACCGCCACCGCGCCAAACAACCGCGCGTTCTGGTCCATCCACGTCAGCGCCGTCAGCGGCGGCGCCATCCTGGCATTAAGTTCGTCTTTCAACTCAAAGGCCTTCATCGGGTCTTGCGTCCTCACCAACAGCCCATGCACGCCCCCGCCCAAATTGTACAGCCGCTGACCTTCAGCAAGGCGTATCAACATCACGTTCGAGTCATACTCAAAAAAGCCCGTTGAAAAAATTCCGCTGATGGTGAACTCGCTGGGCAAATACCGCTCCGGCGTTGCCGCTGAGGATGAGTCCATCAGCGAAGTAATGTTGCGCGGCGAGATGACGACGATTTTGTCACCCACCCTGGCATGATACCTCATCGCCCAATCCGCGCCGACCACCACCGAATCTGGCGTGAGCGTCAGCGTCCCGCCCCGCATCGCCTGCTCAATTGGAATAACCCCGCTGATGGTGTCCGTGTCAACGCCGCGAATAAACGGCGTGGAGATTTGATTGTTCACCCGCACCAACACCGGCCCCGTCATAAACGGCGACACAGCCGCCACCCCCGGCTGCCGTTTGACCAACTCCTCCACCTCGCGCCAATCGCGCAAAACACCGTAATTCGTCACCGTGACGTGTGCGTTAAATCCCACCACTTTGTCCCGCAACTCCCGCTCAAACCCCTCCATCACCGACAACACCAAAATCAACACACCAACGCCCAACAACACCCCCAGCAACGACAATACGGTAATCACAGAAACAAAATTCCGCTTGGGTCGCAGATACCGAAAAGCCATGAATAATTCAACAAACCGGTGCACCACCTTAAACTGCCGCAATCCGTTCCGGCGTCAAACTGGAAATAACATTGCTTGCCGACCCGGACGAAAACAGGCATGATGGAATACCCTCTTAATGCTCCCGTAGCTCAGTGGATAGAGCAGCGGATTTCTAATCCGTTGGCCGCAAGTTCGAACCTTGCCGGGAGCGAAAATGTCTGATGGTCTCTTTTCCCTGTGTTCATGCACTTTCTCAACCTTTCTATGTTTTGAGATTTAATTGAATTGCATTTCATCAACCCGACTGCCAATCGCCAAATTAAACAGACCCGGTTTGATAGAATCGGGTTGATGAAAAGAGTTAGCCAAAATCTGTATGTCCGGAACAGGATTTATTACGCCTTGTTCCGGTATTCGGGCAAACAAATCTGGAAGTCCTTGAAAACCTCTGAACGGTCCATGACCGATGTCAAATTGGATCATGAGCACCGGTTGTTTCGCCATCGCGCGGGCAGCCCGATGTACCGGCAGCGCCTGACAACTGGCCAGCGTTCGGCCCTTTATTCCGGCGAAGCGGTAAAAGTGCTGTTGAATAATGGCTGGGTGTGGGACCCTGCGCAACGGCGGATGGTTAATCCGCAAAATCCGGCTGAAACAGCCGCACAAGGTTTTCACCGGTTTAACGCCGCAAACTTGGCGCGGGATTTGGAAAAACAAAAAAACTCCGAGCCGTCCGCACAAACACCAGCTGAAGAACAAGCACCATCCGCGCTGGAAAATCCGAACGGCGACGAGGTTGGCGGCGAGACGGACATACATCCTGACACGCTGGACAGCGGGGAACAGGTTGGCAAAATAGCCCGCGACCAACGGACGGGCACCCATTCCGACGCCAATGGCAAACCGTCCAACCTGACGGCGGAGGAGTATGCCCGCGCCACATCGCCGGAGTTCAAAGCCGAGCACGGGGATTGGGAGACTTATGCGCGGATTGAGGCGGTGAAAAACGCCCCGGTTGCCGTGAAGATAAGCGACCACGACGTTTCTTCGCAGGAATCGAGAAGGGCATACCGCGCCCTGACGCCGGCGACCACACGGGATGGGGAAACAATTACGTTTGTAAAGTCGGCTTATGGCAAGTTGATTTATGACAAACGGCGCGAGTTGGTTTACAAGGTGGTGACGCATTTGAAGGGTATCATGGAAGAGGCGGTACCGGCTTACACCGAACCTGAGCGCGAACCGGCCAAACACCACAATATTTCCGAGTTTAAGAATTATGTTGCCAAAATCACCGTTGGCAACGAACCTTATTATGTCAGGGTGCACGTGCAGGTAGCCAAGCCGAACCAACACCAATTTCACGGGATGTTTGTGTCGGATATTGAAATAGAAAAAGCGGCTGTCGCTGACGTTCTTACCCAATCCAAAATCGGGGGAAATCCCGCGACAACCGCTTTCTCGGATAAAAAGCTAACACAGTGGCTCAACTCCGTCAAGCTCGAAGACATAAAAATTCAACTCGACGAAAACAACGAACCCGCCGGGGCTTTTGGTACGGCGGGCGGCACTTCCACGGAAGAGTTGCGCATCACCCCTGCGGCGGGTTCGGAAGACAATGCAGGCCGGCTTGATGCGAATGGCAAGCACCCAAACCCTGACTTGTCGCGTCCCGCCGGGGGGACGCCGCCCGCGCCGCTGACGGCGCATGGCGAGAAAATCAAGCAAGCTGTGTACCGTGTGTTCAAGGGCGCGAAAAACGCGCCGGAGATAGTGGTGGTGGATGACGAGATCGGGTTGCCGGCGGGGCTGGTTGAATCTGTGCAACAGAAAAAGGGCGTCCATGTGGAGGGCTTTTTCAACCCGGCTGACGGCAAGGTGTATTTGCTGGCGAACAATTTGCAACCGGCGCGGGCGGTGGAGGTGGCGTTGCATGAGATTGTCGGCCATTACGGTTTGCGCGGCTTGCTGGGGGCGAATGTCACGGCTTACAACAAGACGATGGATGATGTTTATCACTCGTTGAAAGACAAGCCGATGGACCCGCGCATCGTGGAAAAGGGCGGTTATAAAACGCTGGCGGAGTTGGCGGAGGGTTACGGTTTTGACTTGGGCACTGTTAAGGGACAGCGGGCGCTGGCGGAGGAGCTGCTGTCGCGCT
>JAITHY010000013.1 GCA_031279715.1 Verrucomicrobiales bacterium
GACGGCATCCGCGCTGTCATCGGAGCCGGCATCGTCTGGCAACTCAACGCTGAGAGTCAACTCCACCTCGACTACGAAGCCTCCTTCGGCGAAAAATACGACAAACCCTGGGGCCTGAACTTCGGTTACAGACACCAGTTTTGAAAAAACAATCCACAGACTGACGCGGATTGCGCAGATTTTTAAAAATAAATCATCTGCGCAATCCGCGAAATCTGTGGATAATTTTTCATGCAAGCCCAAACGTGGCTCCTTCACCGCTGAGGATGAACTTTGCCGCGATAAAAAATTCCCGCGAGAATAATCAAGGCAAGGGAAAGAAGTTGCCCTTGCGTGGCGATGCCCCAGTAATAGCCGATTTGCGGGTCGGGTTCGCGGAAGCATTCAATGACAATGCGAAAAACGGCGTAGCCAACAAAGAACACCAGTAACGGAACTCCCGTGGCGGTTTTTTTATGGCGCAGCCAGAGCATGATGACGAACAGCACCGCGCCTTCCAATAATGCCTCATAAAGTTGCGACGGATGGCGCGGCTGACTGTCAGCGGCAGGGAAAATCACCGCCCACGGCACCGTCGCGGGACGCCCCCACAGCTCGCCGTTGATGAAATTGGCGAGCCGTCCGAAAAACAGCCCAACCGGCGCGACGGTGGCAAGATTGTCCGCCAGTTGCCAAAAATTCACCCGCTGACGGCGCGCAAACACCACCACCGCGATGACCACCCCCGCCATCCCGCCATGACTCGCCATGCCGCTGATGCCGCCCTCGCGCCAAAATGCGATGACTGACAGCGGGTCGGCAACAGTACGGTGAAAATCATACAGCAAACAATACCCAAGCCTGCCGCCGATGAGCGTGCCGGCGACAACCCACGTCAGTAAATCGGCGGTTTGCTCCGCTGACAATGGTGACCGGCCTTTTTTGCGAAACCACAAAAATCCATAATACATGGCGACAAAGCCCAGAATATAAGCCAGCCCGTAATAACGGACGCCCCAATTCCCCGAAAAATGAATCAGGAACGGATCAAGGTTGTGGATATAATAAGCCAGCATGCGGGACAGAATAATAAGGCAGGGCGCGAATAAAACAAAGATTTTTCATTTTCCGCTTGCCACAAAAAAAAAATCTGGCAATTTGGAACACTTTTCAGGAAGGACTTAGATTATGTTCGCAGTAATACGCACAGGCGGAAAACAGTATAAAGTGGCGTCGGGCGAGGTGCTTGATGTCGAGTTAATCAGCGCGGAAGCGGGGAGCACCGCCAAGTTCGACGAGGTTTTGCTGGTCGCTGACGGTGACACCGTCAAAGTCGGGCAGCCCACCGTCAGCGGCGCGAGCGTCAGCGCGGAAGTCGTCGGCCAGGTCAAGGGCGACAAAGTGGTGGCGTTCAAATTCCGCCGCCGCAAAGGCTATCACCGCACCGTCGGCCACCGGCAAAAATTGACCCGGGTGAAAATCACCGGCGTCACGGTTTAACAGGAGCAAACATCATGGCACATAAAAAAGGTCAGGGCAGCACACAGAACGGGCGCGACAGCGTCAGCAAACGCCTCGGCGTGAAAAAATTTGGCGGTGAACTGGTTATCGCCGGCAACATCATCGTCCGCCAGCGCGGCACCAAATACCGCGCCGGTGTGAATGTCGGCATGGGGCGCGACCACACCCTGTTCGCGCTCGCTGACGGCGAGGTCAAGTTCGACAAACCGAACCGCCGCGTCGCCGTCGTCGCAAAAAATTAACGCTGGCAGTCAACTTTAACCAATCGCCGCTGAGAGTCACCAAGACCGTCAGCGGCGATTTTGTTTGAGACGCGCCAATCATCACAAAACGCCTCCCACGGAGCTGGCTCCAGCGCGGGCGCATCAAGATTCGCTCGCCACTGGCTGCCGCTGACTGTGACCCCGACGTAACATTCAGGAAAAAATTACTTGCCAAAAAATTTTTTCTCCCTACAAATTTTCCCCAGTTCTTTGCGAGATTGACCCGCGCTTGGCGGCGCGGGCGTGACGGGCAGCCCCAGGGAAGGCCGTGTGAATCGGCCGCAGTTGCGCTACGGTGTGAGATTAAAACTCTCAAGTCCGGAACCTGCCTGCCCGTCCTCACAGCGTTGGCGTCGTCTCACCGGCGGCATCAATGAAAAAACTTCATCGCAAAAATGAAGCGTGAGAGTGGAAACCCAGTCTCCGCGTCGGCGATTTGTTTTTCCGCTCTTACAAAAAGGAGTGGAAAAATGTTAAAACGTTGTTTATCAGCGACGCTGACCGTCGCATTATTGGCCTCGCCCGTGCTCGGGCAGGTGAAACCGTCCCAAGCCAAACCCGCCGCCAGCGGCACTGCCGCTGACCGTGACACCAAGCCCGTCAGGGAGTACCCTGAAATTCTCGTGCAGGCGACACGCCTTGAAGCCACCCCGCTCCAAGGCGGCGTGAGCACCAGCGTCATCACCGCCGCTGACATTCAGAGCCGGCAGTTGCGCACGTTGCAGGACGCGCTGGCGCTGACGCCCGGCATCTCCCTCGCCGCCAGCGGCCCCGCCCAGAATGTCGGTGTGTTCACCCGCGGCATGGACACCAACAAGACGCAATTCATGATTGACGGACGCCGGATGCCGACGGATTTCGCCGGCTCGTTCGCCATTCAAAACCTCACGCTGGATAACGTGCGGCAAGTCGAATTCTTGCGCGGCCCGCTTAGTTCCGTGCAAGGCGCCAATGCCGCCGGCGGCGTAGTCAACATCGTCACCCAAAACGGCAGGGGCCTGGACAAACCGGAATATGTCGTCGGCTTCGAGGGTGGCTCCTACAACACCTTCCGTGAAGTCGCCAGTGCGCGCGGGGCGGTCGGGCTGTTTGATTACAGCGCGCAGTTCTCCGACCTCGACACCAGCAACCAGCGCCGCAACAACGACCAGCAACTCGCCGATTTCATCACTCGCGACGGCTTCCAAGTCACCAAGGATTTATACGTGGACTTGTTCGCCTATTACAACTATTCCGACGTCGGTTTGCCAGGCTCACAGTCAGCGCCGAGTCTGACGGAAAATCTGCTGCGTGAAAACTGGCTCATCTCGCCCGGCGTCACGTGGCAGACGACCGATTGGTGGAAACAAACCCTGTTCTACGCGCACAGTGAACTGCGGCAGGTGGCGTCCGGTTATTCCATCTACAGCTACACCCCCAACAACCGCATTCAAGTCAACACCGAGCAGGTCGATTACCAAAGCACGTTCCAAGTCGCGTCGAAATGGAAAATCGCCGCCGGACTGTCGCTGACCGGCAACAGCTATTGGCGCAAGCCCAGCAGCGGTTACACCGCCGGAACCAAGGACATTCAGGATTCGCAAACCGTCGTGTCACCGTTCGTGCAAACCGAGTGGGAGCCGATTGAGGGCTGGACGCTCAACGGCAGCTTGCGCCTGGACCACGATTCCGATTTTGGCACGCCCATCACGTGGCGCATTGGCAGCAGCTATCTTGTTCCGAAGACCGACACCTTGCTGCACGCCAGCTACGGCACCAGCTACACGCCGCCGTCGCCGCAACTCATCGCCACCGCATTCTATGGCAATCCGAGCTTGAAGCCGGAGCACAGCAGCGGTTTCGACATTGGTGTTGAGCAGCCGTTCCTCGGCAAAAAACTCACTGTCGGCGCGACGTATTTTTACAACGACGTGAGCGGATACATCCTCTCCAACCCGCTGACGTGGATGTCCGAGAACATCGGCAAAGTCCGCACACAGGGTGTGGAGCTGACGCTCACCGCAAGACCCATTGACGAGCTGACGCTCACCGGCGCGTACACTTACCTCGACGCAAAAAACGGCACCGAGGATGTGCGCCTGGTGCGCCGCCCGCGCAACCAGTTCTCCTTCACCGCCACGGGCAAACCGCACAAGGACGTGACCCTCAGCATCGGCGGCTTGTGGGTGGTGGACCGCCAGGACTACGACCCACTGACCTACAACCAGGTGAAAATCAGCGACTACTTTGTCGCCCGCATCACCGCGTCATGGCAAATCAACCCGCGCGTGCAAGTTTTCACGCGCCTGGAAAACGCCTTCAACGCGCAATACGAGGAAGTGGCCGGCTATCCCGCGCTTGACCAGGCGTTGTACGGCGGCTTCAAAATTTCGTTCTGAACAGAAACATTTGTACCATGAGAAACCGCTGACGGTGAGGTCACTGTCAGCGGTTTTTTGTCGCTGAAATTCACGTGCCTTTTTTCGCCCACTCCGCGCAAACGGCGGCCAGCTGGTCCAGCTCCGCCTTGGTATTGTAGAAGTGCGGGGAAACGCGCAGCAGCTTTCGCCCCGCGCGGTCTTGGCGGATGGAAACGGCGATTTTCCGCGCCGCCAGCAGTGACGCCAATTCGTTGACTCGCCCCTGGGCGGGCGGCAAGAATGAGGAAATGCCGGACATTTCGCTGACGGTGAGGTTTTGCGCGCCGAAAATTTTGAAGCCAATCTCCGTCAGGCGCGGCGCCAAATAGTCTTTCAACGCCAGCAATCGCGCGGCGATATTTTCAACGCCCACCGTCAGCAGCAATTCCATGGACGCCGCCATGCCCGCGATTCCCGGCAAATTCAGCGTCCCGCACTCATAGCGGCGCGCACCCGCGTAAAACTCAATCTTGCGCTGCGCGACAAACTCCGGCGACACAACGTTCCACGCCCCCAGCAGCGAGGGGCGCAGCACATCGTGATGCTTTTTCTTCACGTAAAAAATCCCCGCGCCGACCGGCCCCAGCAGCCACTTGTGCGAGTCGGCGCTGAGAAAATCCACGTGCGTCACCCTCAGCGGAAACGCGCCGAGGGTTTGAATTCCATCCAGGCAGAATAAAATCCCGCGCTCGTGCAGTTTTTCGCCGATGGCGTCCACGTCAATGCGCGTCCCGCTGGCGAAGTTCGCCGTCGCCAGCGCCACCAGCCGCGTCCGCTCCGTCAGCGCATTCTCGACGGTCTCCCACGTGATGCGCCCCTGCTCACCGTCAGCGGTTTCCAGCAACGCGCAACGCACACCACGGTCGGCGAGCTTCAGCCACGGATAAACATTGGCGGGATAATCGTCCTGATAACACACCACCTCGTCGCCCTCGCGCCAGTCGAGACCGTCAGCGACCAGGTTCAGCCCCAGTGCCGTCGGCCCAAGCAGCGCGATTTCGTCACTGTCAGCGCCGAGCAGCCGGGCCGATGTCGCGCGCGCATGGTTGACGCGCTTGAAAAAATCCCGCTCCTGCTGCGCCCGCGAGCCTTGGTCAGCAAAGTCGCGCACCGCCTTCGCCGCCGCCAGCGGCAGGGCGGCCACTCCCGCATGCGCCAGAAACGCCTGATGGTCAGCGATGGGAAAATGTTTGCGCCGGAGTTCTTCGCTGGCGAGGAGGTCGCTGATGTTCATACAATCTTTTCACCCGCGTCGAGCCTCGCCTTTAACGCAATGGCGCCGATTTTTTCGGCGCGGAGTTTGCTGACGATGGCGGGGATGAGGCCCAGCGCGTAATCCACCTCAGCCTCGGTGTTGCGGGCGCTGAAGCTGAACCGTAGCGTGCCAACGGCGTGTTCTTGCGGGATGCCCATCGCCTTCAGGACATGGGAGATTTCCACCGCGCCGGTCGTGCAGGCGCTGCCGGCGGAGGCGCAAATGCCGTGTTGGTCCAGCATGATGAGCAGCGCCTCGGCTTCAACGCCGGCAAAGGCCAGGCTGCTGGTGTTCGGTGTGCGTTG
>JAITHY010000188.1 GCA_031279715.1 Verrucomicrobiales bacterium
ATCTGGCAACTGAACGAAAACAACCAGCTCCACCTCGACTACGAGGCCGAGTTCGCCACCAAATCCGACAAACCCTGGGGCCTGAACTTCGGCTATCGTTACCAGTTCTGACCGCCAGCCCCGAGTAGGCGGTGCAAACAGATTTCCGAAAAACAGAAAACAGATTTCCAAGTCTATGAGGCATGAGGGGAGTGCGGCGGGTTAGGCCAGACTTGGCTAAAAACTCACCCAAAGGACACGCCTCCGCACGGCTGGTGATGGTTAGCTTGGCGCAAGGGCGGTTTGGGTGGTCGCAGTATCCGCCGCCCGGACGGCGCAGGGGCAGGCGGTGCAAACGGTTGTGCGGCGGGCGACCTCGTCGTCGGGCAGGCGGTCGAGGGCGGCGTATTTGGCGCGGCGTGGTCAACCCAAGGCTACCGAACGCGCCCCTGCGAAGCGACGCTGATGGTCAGCGAGCCGGACGTGCCGCCGTGCGACCCGCCCGTGCGTTTTCGCAAAAACGTGCCGACAACGTGGCTGTCGCTGACGCTCACCGAGGGCAAGAACCGGCAAGTGCGACGCATGATCGCCGCTGTCGGTCATCCGACATTGCGTTTGGTGCGCTGGAAAATCGGCACGCTGACTCTCAGCGGCATGAAGCCGGGCGAGTGGCGGGAGTTGGGCGCGGCGGAGCGAAAGAAAATTTTTTCGAGTGAAAAATGAGCCGGCTATCGAGATCGAACCGATGACCCTCTGATTACAAATCAGAGGCATTACCACTGTGCTAAGCCGGCAATTTGCACACGCCAAACGGCGTGGACCGGAAAAAATACACCTTTTGCGCTGACCGTGGCAAGACAATAAATAATTTCCGCGAAAGAATTTAATGCTTTATGCACAGGACTTGCCGGATGAAAATCGGCGAAGATTTGTCCTGTTTGCTTTTGTTGTTGAACGGGTTAACATGCGCCCGACTGCGGGTCGTTTGGCGGAGTTGGTGAGTTTTGCTTCCGGAAAATCGGGTGCCAATAATTGATACACTTCAATCCGGTAAGCCTTGGCGATTTTTTCCAAGGTGGAAACCCGAATTTCCCGCCGCCGCCCCGCTTCAATGCTTTGGTAAAATTTGTAATCCAATCCCGCCCGGTGCGCCAGTTCTTCCTGGGTAAAACCATAGAGTGCCCGCAATTCCCGCAAGCGTCCGCGCAGTCGCTCTATGGTGTTTTCCTCCACTGGTAAAAATACTGGATAAATAAGCAAAATTCCAACACCGCAGTATTGACAGTGTGATAAAAGCACCGTATTATTGGCGGTGATGAAAGCAACCATCACTTGCATCCAGTTGGCGATAGGCGTGATTGCACTGTCGGGAAATCTCATGGCGCAAACGGAGCCATCCGCCGCGATGAAGCAGTGGGGTAATTATCCTTACCTCAAAACCGGAGCGCCGCGCCCCATTACGCTTGGCACCGCCGAGAACGTCAGCGCCACGCCCGATGTCGCGACACCCGTGCAACCGCAAAACGCGCAGCCGCAAGTCGCCTTTCGCACCACCGCCACAACGCGCAAGCCCGCTTACATCGCCGCCAGTCTCGGCGTCAACGCGGCGCAGCAAGATGATAATAATAACGGCGCTGGCAGCAGTTTGCAATCTGGCGCCGGTTACGCTTCCAGTGTGCGGGGAGGCTATACTTGGCAGCTTGGCAATGGGCCGGACAATTTGCTGGCGCTCTCCCTGGAAGGCGAACTTCTTTACACTTGGAATCCGAATGTCAAATTTATACCCGTTTACCCTAATCACGGCTTGGTCCACGAATGTTATGAAGCTAAATCGGAAAAACGCGACCTTCACATTTGGACGCTGCTGGTGAGTCCGGTATTGCGTTTCCAACTCAACAAATTTGTCCCTTACGTCGGGGTGGGCGTTGGCGGGGCGCTGGCGGTCGCAAGCGCCCCGCTGTCTGAAAACGGAAATTGGTCAGACTCCTCAAACTGGTGGTACAGCATGGCATTCGCGTTCCAAGGCATGGCCGGCTTTGATTATTATTTCAATGAAAGTTGGAGCATTTTTGCCGAGTACAAATATCTCGGTCTGATCGGCTTGGAATTCAACAACCGGCTGGATGGCAAAACCGTCGATGACCCTTACAAATCCGACGGCATCCTCAGCAACCACATCGTCAGCGTCGGCGCGCGGTTTCATTTTTAATCAACACTAATTTCCCATGAAAACAAAACTGAAAATCAAACTGGCAACAGGCATCGGCGCGCTGTTGATAACAAGCTCGGTCAACCTCATGGCGCAAGCCGCGACGGCGGAACCCCAGGCCGTGACAGAAAGCAACGCCCGCCCCGCCTTCAAAGCCGACGCGCGGCCAAGGGGAGACGAGCATCATAATTACGTGGCGGTCTATCACGGCGGAGCAGTGGCGCAAGAGGCAAGCGTCAAGGTTAACA
This sequence comes from Verrucomicrobiales bacterium, assembly GCA_031279715.1. Lineage (GTDB taxonomy): Bacteria > Verrucomicrobiota > Verrucomicrobiia > Methylacidiphilales > JAAUTS01 > JAIRPN01. The sequence goes on from JAITHY010000188.1 coordinate 2,437, forward strand.
ATGCCGCTGATTGGAAATCAAAATCCGCGCTCGGACTTTCGGGCGGGTTCAAATACGGGTTTGTCACCAAAACGAGCGACGAGTTGATTGCCGTCGCCTTGGAAATAGAATTGCTGAACACGACTTTGTTTGACGTCTATGGGACGGCCAAAGTCGGCAGCGGCAAAACGGACAAACTGGATTTGTACACCACGGCGCTGATGTTCAATCCGATTTTAGGGTTTCAACTTGACGGGCCGGTGGTGCCCTATGTTGGCTGCGGTTTGGGCGGGGCATATATCATCGCCAGCGGTTCAAAAGGCCGGTATGGCGATTATTGGAAAACTCACGACGCGCTGGCGATGGCTGTTCAAGGCATTGCCGGTGTGGATTTTTATGTGACCAAGCGATGGAGCATTTACACGGAATACAAATATCTCGGCTTGATTGGCCCTGATTTTCGCGACAACGGCAACAGCATCAAGGTGGACGGTATTCTCAATAATCATCTGGTAACCGCGGGTGCCAAGTTTTATTTTTAACCAACACAAAAAAATCCGATGAAAACAAAACTACTCACGGCGCTGACGATGACGGCGGCGCTGGCCATCACCTTCATCCTCAGCGGCTGCGCCACGGCGCCGATGGCGAGCCAAGCCGCGCACGCAGAGGCGCTGGCGTTCACGCCGCCGTTTGGAATGGCCAACATTTACATTATGCGGGATGGACTCCGCGCCCCCCAATTTTTGGCGCTCACCACGATTGACGGTCAGCGGACGGGCGATTTGCCAAGCGACGAAACCTATGTAATGAAATCTGTGCCGCCCGGCGTGCACACGGTCGGCTGCATGAATCCCAACAATGGTCTCCTGTGGACGCCTATAACTTTCACGGCACAAGCGGGGCAAAATTATTTTTTTGTGACGAATTGCAGCGCTTGGGCGCACCGCTTTCCCATCAAGCAGATAAGTTTCGAGGAAGCACGCAAAACGCTGAAAAATTGTGAGCGGGTGCAAGGCTTGTGACGCTGTTCACAAGGGGCGGAAAGATTTCCTCTTCCCAGCCCATTTCAACCCCTCTTTTTACTCTTTCCGGGAGAGCTTTTAGCTTAATCAACTCAACGGCAACAACTTACGCTGCCATTGGGGAAACTTCCTCAGCCGTTGAGGAAACTTCCTCAGTCGTTGAGGAAACTTCCTCAGCCATTGAGGAAACTTCCTCAGCCATTGGGGAAACTTGCCCAGTCGTTGAAGCAATTGCTTCCGCCATTGAAGCAACTGCTTCCGTCGTTGAAGCAACTGCTTCTGCCGTTGAAGCAACTGCTTCTGCCGTTCCGGGAAATTGCCCTAATGTTGGTAGTAATGCAGCGTCCGCAACTGCACTGTCCAGTAACGGTTCTCATGTGTCACTTGGTCGGTGAGCACCACTAGCTTGCTGCCTTCCGGGAGAAGGTTTTGCTTCAGCATCAAGTTGCGGGCGAGGTCGATATTGACGAGGTGATTTTTGTCGAAACTCATCACCAGCGGATAGATGGCGTAACTCAGGCAGAGGCGGCGCGCCAGTTCCAGGTTGGGCGTGACGGCGAAGATGGTCGAGCATGTCGGGCGCAGAGTGGCGCAGAGTTTCGCGTTCAAGCCACTGTGTGTGAAGATGAGCAGGCCGTCGGCTTGTGTCTCGTTGGCGAGATGGACGGCGGCGGCGGCGGCGTGCTCGCGGCGTTGGGTCAGTGTCAGCGTTGAGTGGTATTCGGTTGAAAGATTTTTCTCGATGCGGCTGGCGACTTTGTCGAGCACTTGCACGCACTTGACGGGGTACAGGCCGACGGTGGTTTCGCCGCTGAGCATGATGGCATCGGCGCGCTCGAAGACGGCGTTGGCGACATCGGTGATTTCGGCGCGGGTGGGGAGGGGATGGTGAATCATGCTTTCCAGCATATGGGTGGCGACGATGACGGGCTTGCCCGCGTTGAGGCAGGCGTTGATGATGTTGCGTTGCACGATGGGCAATTCCTCGTAAGGCCACTCGATGCCGAGGTCGCCGCGCGCGACCATGATGCCGTCCGCCTCGCTGATGATTTCGCTGATGTTGTGGACGGCGGATTGGTCCTCGATCTTGGCGACTATCAGCGTGTCGGGGCGACCCTCAGCGGCGAGCACTTGGCGCAACAGGGACACATCATTTGCCTCGCGCACGAACGACAGCGCGACGATGTCCACGCCCATTTCCGCGCCGACTTTCAAGTCGCCGAGGTCTTTCTCCGTCAGCGCGGGGAGCTTGACTTTGATGCCGGGCAGGTTGATGTGGCGGCGGCTGCCCATGACGCCGGGGGTCAACACTTCGCAGACCAACTCTTGGTTGCGTTTTTCTTTGACAACCATTTCAATCACGCCGTTGTCCACGAGCACGATGTCGCCGACCTTGATGTCTTCCACCAGCGAGTCGTAGTTGGTGTCAACGGAACGTTCCTCCACGGAGACGTGGCCGCGTACGGTGAAGGTGAACGTGTCGCCGATTTTCAAATCCAACTTGTTGGGCAAATCGCCGGTGCGGATGGCGGGACCTTGCGTGTCCATGAGGATGGCGACAGGTCGTCCGAGTTCCGCGCTGATGTCGCGGATGACGGGGATGATGCCGCGTACCCAGTCATGGGCGGCGTGGGACATGTTGAGGCGGAAGACATTGACGCCGGCGGTGATGAGTTCCCGCAGGACGGCGGGCGATTCCGTTGCGGGACCGAGGGTGGAGATGATTTTGGTTTTGCGCATGGCGTATTCAACATAGGAGCTTGGCGGTGAAAAGCAAACAATCTTGCCGACGAGAGCATTGAAACAAGTGTGGGGACGGAATCAGCGCCGCGGGCAGGGTGGAATGCGCGCTGGTGTTCAAGTGGTCAGACTTTGAAAGCGACAACGGCAGTTGTTCTTTTTGCGCGCCGGTATTGAGTCATGGCGGGTAATTTTAATCGAGAACGAAACTCAGATGATAATTTTATTTGTTGTGTTGTCATGGTCAGCGGATGATGGGAAAAGTCTATGACCTATTCAACGCACTATTCATCGCCGGTGGGCACGCTGATGCTGACGAGCGACGGGAGCAACTTGACCGGCTTGTGGCGCGCGGGGCAAAAATATTTCGCCGCCACGGTGACGGAGCCGCTGACGCTCAGCGACAACCTGCCCGTGCTGGTTGCCGCGAAAAAGTGGCTGGATAAATACTTTGACGGTCAGCGTCCGGCTATCAAAGATTTGCCACTGGCACCCGCTGGCGGTGAGTTCCGCCAAACCGTGTGGCGCATCTTGCGAAAAATTCCCCACGGCAAAGTCACCACCTACGGCGACATCGCCGGACAAATCGCGTCGTGCCTGAGCCGCGGCGCCATGTCCGCCCAAGCCGTCGGCGGCGCTGTCGGTCACAACCCGATTTCCATCATCATCCCCTGCCACCGCGTCATCGGCGCGAACGGCAGCCTGACCGGCTACGCCGGCGGCATGAAGATGAAAATCAGCTTGCTGACGCTCGAAGGCACGGATATGTCCCGCCTGTTCGCCCCCGCCAAGAGCACCGCGCCTTGATGCGCTGACGGTCAGCGGTTGATTACTCAATCAGCGGATTGGATTTTTTCACCCGTCAAGTAACGCGCCATTTCCTTGTCAAAATTCGAGATGTAGTTCTGGTCTTGCCGGATGCGAAATTGCTCGAAAATTTCTCCGGCTTTTTGAATGGTTTCTTCGTGAGAAACGGTGCCTTTCCCGTGCAGCAAATTCCTCCTGTAGCTTTTGAGGAAATTCGCCCAACCAGTCTTGCATGGTCATCAATACTTGATCTTCAGCCATCAGTTCGGCATGGTCAATGAACATCGTGACAATGCGGTTCAGGCGGGAAAGTTCCTTTTGGTTCAGATAGTTCTTGGCAATCACAATGTCGCGGCGTGTGATTTTTCCATCCGGCGCGGCTTTCCATGTAGTCAGCCCCATGGTTGGGTGTGCGGAACTCGCTCGTTCGGCAATAAGTTTGTCGGCAGTTTTCCCCATGATAGCAAAATGCAGCTTGTTTTGTACAAAAGAATAAAACTCCCGTGTCAGTTCGCTTTTCGGGTCGTAATCACAACTGCATTGCTCAAAAATATCCGCTATTTTCTGATAGGCGCGGCGTTCGCTGGCGCGGATTTCACGAATGCGCTCCAGCAACTCGTCAAAATAATCCTTCCCAAACGGCGCGCCGTTTTTCAGCAAATCATCATTCAGAATAAACCCCTTTTGGATGAACTCGCGCAAGGTCTTGGTCGCCCATTGCCGGAAGCGGGTTGCCTGCCTTGAGTTCACCCGATAACCGACAGCAATAATTGCGTCGAGATTATAAAATTCAACCATGCGGGAAACCTTGCGCTCGCCCTCAGTTTGAACTGTTTCCATTTTGGAAGTAGTTGCTTCTTCCTCCAATTCGTCCTCAGCATAGATGTTCTTCAGATGCTTTGTTATGGCAGGAACTTGAACGCCGAACAATTCCGCGATAGCCTTCTGTGGCAACCAAAACGTCTCATTTTCAAAACGCACAGAAACGGCGATTTTGTTGTCGGCGGTGGTGTAGAGAATGATTTTATTTGTGTTGTTCATGGCGAGAATGAATTTTTTTCGACTGTTATTTTAAGACTTTCCAAAAACCGGAACGCACCGAGCCTATTCGTGCAAGGCTCCCTTTGCTTTGCAGTAATTTGACTATTCGTGAAATCGTTCTTCGAGACAAATTTGTTTTTAACGCTAATTGTTCAAAGGTGATTTTTTCATTTCCCTGAATCAAAGAGAGAATTATTTTCTCATCTTTGGCACCATCAGTGCCAAGTTCAGTGCCATTTTCAGTGTCACTGGTCTTGTCCTTCGCAAATGGCAGGGTAACGACAAAAAAACTCGGTGTGAATTCAAAAATAGAACGGTCATAAGCCCGCATGATGCGGCTCATGCCCGAACCGATATGCTCGACCAACTCGACATCCTTGAACACGCGCATCAACTCCCGATTGCGCGGCATGGAGCGGCCGCTGAAAAAGTTCTCGACGGAAAGCCCGTCAACCAGTCCGCCGGCGGATGTTATCACCATGCGGTTGGAAAATATCTCCACCAAGGGTACCGCCTTGTTGTAATCATTGTGCACAATGGCGTTGATGACCGCCTCGCGCAACGCCGCTTTGTCAACCATCGCCTGTTCAATGCGCTTGGGATAAGTTATCCGCGCAAAGGTGCGGTTTTCAACCGCAAGTTTGTCCAGCACGCGATTCGTGGCGGTAATCAAACAGCGGTAGCCGAACTCCTCGTTTTCGATGAGATTGATTTTGTCTTCCCCTGCGTATTTGACAACTTTGATGGAAGCGCCGTTGTGGTCAGCCAAAAGATAGGCGGCAAAATTGTATTCGCCGGAGGCGAGCCGCATGTCCAGATTGTCGAGAAACTGCGGCGACAATTCAAGTCCTTGCTCTTGGTAATAGATGCCCAGTTGCGCGAAGGTCAATTTCTGGTTGGGAGAAATGGTTGTTGAGAGGGTGACTTTTTGGCGTCTGGCGAGGCATCCGCTCCGTCATCGGTTGGGCGGAACTGCCGACACGGATAAAACATCCATTCTCCGTCATCCCGCACTGGCGGAGATAATACGGACGTTGCGACCCGCCGGACACGACGACACGAATGATGCTTTTGCCGTCGCGTTCCTCATGGATGACGTCAAACAATCCCAGCACATTCGGGCGGATGTTGTTCTTGATGCGGTGGGATGAAATGTCGTTTGAAGATTTATACTGAACGCAAAAAGAAATTTCCGAAATAACCGCTGGCAGCCAGCAGTTCTGATTTTATTATCACAAAGCTAACTCATTGAGTTTCATGCGGTAATATATTTGTCAATATTTTTAAACCTGTCCCTTATTTAAATTCTTTTCGGAAATTTCTTTTTGCGTTCAGTATAATAGACAGCGTCTGTTGAATCTTTTCAAAACATAAAAATTGCATGGGAGATTTAGCAGGCGGAATTTGTAATGAAGTGCTCATAAAAACTTAACCACTTTCCGCTGTCTGTCGCAAAGCGAGAAATGCCTCTTTCAGCGATTGACTCACAGCGGAAGTTGGTTCGGCTAAAACAAGATTTTGATAGGCGTCCAGATAGGCGGCACGCTGACGGTGAAAGAAATGCAGGAAATGCCGCAGAAAACCGATGCAGTCTAAAATGGCAATTTCTATACCGTCCGTTTTTTCATAGAAACTCGCGGCATATTCGGACACTACGGGGTCTATTTCGTCCGTGGTGATGAACAGGTAATTGTGAATTTTCGGCGTTGTCCGCGCGATTTTTACAACGGCCGCGTCTATGTCCTCGCGGGTTACGCGCTTCATTTTCATTTCGTAGGCGGTGACCACTGCCTCGTCATTTTCCAAGCAGATTTCAATGTCACCCAATGCTCCGGTTTGCAAATCCGCCGCGTTGTGTGAATTTAATGGCAGCACTTTTTCCGCAAGGCATTTGCCAACGGCTTGATACGCTGCTGCGACCATCAGCACGGGAAGACGGCTCGAATTTTTGCAGGCGAGATGTTGTTTGAGCAAAGTCACAATGGCCTCCGATGACAACGGCACAGCGTCAGCGGATTGTTTGAGAGAAGTCAACAATGAATTCATTCGCGTTTGCTGTTCTTGACGAATGAGCAGCAAATTACGAATGATTTCGACCAGCAGAGCATCAGCGGCAATCCGTTGCTCAGCCACATCCGCCAATAGTTGCAGCGTTTGTCGGTAAAGTTCTCGCGGACGCCCGACTAGTTCCACGTCCACTGTCAGCGGACGGGCGATGTTTCGCAATGTCGGCGTTAAAAAAGCGGTGGTTGGATTGACAGGAAGATGGTGCTTGTTGATGAACGCGGTGATGTAATGTTCATCATAGGTACGCCCCGAAAAACAATCATCACCGTCGATTTCTGTGTAAGGTTTGCGCGGGTCAACAGCGGGATTGTCCAGCTTTCCCAGCAAACAAGAAATGAGCAAACGCACTCCGGCGCGATTGCTCATGCAGCGGCACACATATTCCACCCGTTCACGAAGGTCAGCGTCAGCGACTGCGGATTTTTTCAACTTCAATTTTGCCTGCTGGTAAATGGCGGCAAGGATTTGTTCGGGGTTCATACAAGGGAAAGTTCCTTTTATTTTTGCGGGTCGTAATTTGTCCAAAGAATTTCTTGGCGCGTGTCTTTGGTGGAGTGGATGGTTTTTTCCGGCCCGCAAGTTTTGAACCATTTTTTGCGCGGAAAAAACTCGTCCATCAGCGGGTGCTCATAGCCGGAGACGGCGACTTTGCCCGCGCAGTCGTTGACAGCGGTGGCGAATTCACGATGCTGCGCCTCGTCCATTTCAAAACCGTAGGCTTTGCGGTCACCGCGCGTGGCGTGCAGATACGGAGGGTCGCAATAAAACAGCGTGCGCGGACTATCGTACAGTTTGATAATGTCCAGCGCGGGACGGTTTTCAATCTGGACACGCAACAGGCGTTGAGCGATGGCGTCGAGCGCATGAACGCCGCCCAGCCAGCGTGACACCACGCCGGACATCCCCGCTCGGCTGGTGTCCTTGCAATTGGCCCAGCGACCGAGCGACGCGGTTTGCGCGAGGCCTGTCCGTGTCTGGCGGGCGCGAATGTAAAAACGGCGGGCGCGCTCGACATGGTCAATGTCAGCGGCATCACCGTAAATCGCCAAATGATATTCCTCGCGGGAAAACGGCGTGAGCGCAATGGCGCGGCTCAACGCCTCGGGCGTGTCACGCAACGTGCGGAAAAAATTCACCACCTCGCCGTCAATGTCATTGTAAGTTTCCACGGGCGACGGCTGGCGGTTAATCAGCACAGCGGCGGATCCGGCGAACGGCTCGCAATAATGGTGACATTCCGGCAACAGTGGCAGCAGCCAGTCCAAGTGGGAAAACTTTCCCCCGTACCAACCGAAAGCAATCCGGCGCCGCTGACGGTGACCGCGTTCAAAGCTGGCAGTGGCGGAAAATTCATCTGGGGTATCGAGAAACAGCATGGAAACAGTATGCTGGCTTCGTTGAGTTTTCCGAGGATGAATGGAAAACTCAATGTTACCGTTGCAGATTTGCTGTTGCGTTGTTTTCATTAGTTTTATTTTGCCAATATAACTTCACTGCCAGTGGCTTATTTTTTGGGATTAACACGCGATTCCTTTTTTTCTGACAGTTCGTCAATCGTCTCAATTAACCGTTGCGAATACGCATCCGCTGGAATTTTAACCCATGCTTTAGTAACCTTGAAAATCCAAAACAATAAGAACGAGAGCGAAAATAAAAACGAACAAAGAAGCAAAGGATCGATTGGGTTTATCCAAAACTTTTGATGAAGTGCGAAATACAAGTAGACAGGATTGCCAACTCCAACGGCAATCGTGCTTGCTAACGAAAAAATAATTCCCCATGCTTTCATCCCTAACGTATTCCGCCGATAACCATAATTGATATTTTCCACAAACACTAATGGAAATCGCTTTTTATCACGAGTATGTGTTCGTAAATAAGACGACCATGCCACATAAACCTTATCGGCTTCATCAGGATTTTTCTTTTCCATCTTATTAGAAGGGGCTGAAGCCTCCTTGATTATATTGGACATCACCTCGTGATAACGCTGTTTGGTAAGTGTATCCAAAGAAGTGTCCCGATGGCGAAAAATCGCCACAGATGGCATTCCACCCCACACTCTAAATAAATCTGTTTCTATTGTTTTCCCTTTATCTCGTGCAAGTTGAGCTAAGAAAAACATTCCTCCCGCACCAACAACGATGGACAGAAGTAGTTTCAATGCTCCAATTTCGTCGTAAAAGAAAGTGGCAAAAACGAAGAACAGCGGCAACAACACCAACAATGCTGGATATAGCCGTGCCTTGCAGTCATAAGGGTCAGTTATCTGTTTTAAAAAGTCCATTTTATACTCCTTTGGTAGTAAACGAACCAAGGTAATATCCTAATCCTAACTGCAATGAGCCGATGTAATTTCCGTAGTTCATGTTGATCTCACGAAGATTGTGAAGGAATTTAACACTGTAACTGGGTTCGGAGACATAGATATGAACCCAACCCTCTCGACAATCAAAGGTAATGTTGCCTGCACTGAGTTGAGTTATTATATTGTATCCTTGATAGTAGTTGAGATATTGCGATGGTGCCTCACCTATAATAATGACCTGAGGATTCAGTTTTTTTAGTATGTCAGAAGGCACCTTTCCTGAGTCTCGTCCGTGGTGCGGAGCAAAGAGAATATCAATTTGAGGCCATTGAATTTCCATTTTCACGTTTTCAAGGAATGTCGTTTCTATATCTCCCATCCACATTACTTCAACGCCTTGTTTAATCGAATATGTGAATATGGGAGAAAGATTATTGAACGCTTCACCATTCAACGCTTTTACTAACTCGTCCTTAAATAAACGATTGGATGTGTTTGGCCATAGAAAATTAATTCCTGATCCATCTCTCTCATTATCGCTTTGATTCAACCATTTCCGTGAACATCCATCATATAGGTGAAATACTTTATCCGAATCACGCAACTTACAGTAGGCATTGAAACTGTCCGTCTCATCTTCTTTGGTTGCTTGATTGGCAACACAATAGAAATTGTAAATTCCAATAACTTTTTCAAAATATTCGATACCGCGAATATGGTCGTCATCTGGGTGCGTTGAGATGAAGCGAGTGATACTTTTTTCTGCGCTTTCACACCTAATTTCTGCAAGAATTGCAATACAATTTTCGTCGCTGAGACAACAGTCAATAGTCGTGAAACTATCAGTATTGTGTTTGATATAAAACATATCGCCGTTCCCTACGGACAAGGATTTGATAATGCTCATTCTTCTACCTCTGTATAAAGTTGAATGGATGATGCTGAACTCCAACCTGCACGGAGAGGGATGTTGGAACTACGGTGAAGCAATCCTTTTCCTTGCGTCGCGTATACCGGCGCACCGCGTCGTAAGAAGGCATTTGTTACCTTTTTTGCCGGATGTTTTGGCTCTCCATCCTTTGCAGCAGAAACAAAAGCCGTTTTAATTTTTGTTTGATTAACACGATTACCAATGAGTGTGTTGAGAATGGTCGGTCCAATGTTCCTTTGACTTCCGTGATGGGGAACTTGAATAAACTTCAGTTTAGCGAAATTGAAACCTTCACCAACCAATAGATTTACTGCCTGTGTCAGCGCAGGAATCCCTGCGTCGCCAGTGAACAAGATATATTCGTCGTTGAAATGAAACAACGTGATTGCACTAGAATTATTTTCAGCACTGGTCTCACCATCATTATCGAGAGTTTCAATATCCCAGTTTTCAGCGAATTTCTTCACAGCATTTGCTACTGCTGAAGAAGCTCTCCCAAATAATGTTGAAATGGATGATTCCTGTTTAGCTTGCGGAGTGCTTCGGAAATCGGGGAGCAATGATTCATAATAGTCCTGTGTTGGTCCAAGAATACGCAATGCTCCGCTGTAACCACCAACGTCTGTAAAAGGCTCAGTGATCTGGATGCGTTTATTTAACGCTAGTTGTTCGAGTTGATAAGCAGCATCCAACCCTTCCTTCAGCCTATTCCGTACACTCTTGTCTGTAACACGTCCATGAACAAACAAATCGCTGATACCATTTGTATGTTCTTTGAGCCAAGGGCGGTGCATAACAAGACAATTGACCGTCATCTTTTCAAGCACCACACTCAACCCAGAAACATGGTCGTTATCTGGGTGCGTTGAAATCACGCAATTTACTGTGCTGGTTTGATAATACTTCTTGATGTGCTCAACGAGTGCTTCACCCGAATCTGCGAAACCGCCATCAATCACAACAACCGTTTGCTTTGTGGGATCATTCGAGAGGATATTGCCCCAGTGCAATGCTATCGCATCGCCACTTTTCTCGCCTTCTCCTACTGGAAGAAAATCTATTTCATAACCAATTTCATTATTCATATTACTCCTTTAATTTTTATTCTTACCCATGATACTCCTGCAACGCCTTCACCGTCAGCGGCCCTTTTTTCAGGCTGCGGATGCCTTGGACGGAGGCTTTCGCGGCGGCGATGGTGGTCATTACGGGGACTTTGTTGTAGTGCGCGGTCGTGCGGATGACGGTCTCGTCGGCGCGGGCGGTGGCGGCGGTTTTTGGGGTGTTGATGACTAGGGTGATTTCGCTGTTTTTCAGCAGGTCTAGGATGTTGGGGCGGCCCTCGGCGACTTTGAAGAGGAGTTCGACTTTTACTTCAGCGTTGGCGATGGCTTTGGCGGTGCCGCTGGTGCTCACGATGGTGAAACCCAAGTCGCGCAGTTGTTTCGCCAGTTCCACGGCTTCCGGCTTGTCTTCGTCGCGGACGCTGATGAAGACTTTGCCGCTCACCGGCAGCGGGCTGCCCGCCGCCATTTGCGTTTTCGCGTAGGCGGTGCCGAGGTCGTCGGAGATGCCCATCACTTCGCCGGTGGATTTCATTTCGGGGCCGAGCAAAATGTCCACGCCGCGGAATTTGTTGAACGGGAACACCGCCTCTTTGACGTTGTAAAATTTCGGCGTGATTTCTTGCGTGAAACCCAGCTCGCGCAGCGTCCTGCCCGCCATCACCAGCGAAGCGTATTTCGCCAGCGGGGCGCCGATGGCTTTGCTCACGAACGGCACGGTGCGGCTGGCGCGGGGGTTGACTTCCAGCACGTACACGGTGCCGTCTTGCACGGCGAACTGCACGTTCATCAGGCCGCGCACGCCCAGTTCACGCGCCATCGCGATGGTGGCGGATTTGATTTCGTTGATGACGGTCAGCGGCAGCGAGTGCGGCGGAATCACGCACGCGCTGTCGCCGCTGTGAACGCCGGCGGCCTCGATGTGCTCCATCACCGCGCCGATGACGAACGTCTCACCGTCAGCGATGCAGTCCACGTCCACCTCGGTCGCGTTGTTCAAAAAACGGTCGAGCAGCACGGGCAGTTCGCGGCTGATTTCGACGCCGCTGACGGTCAGGTAGTTTTTCAACTCGTCGTCGTTGTAAATGATTTTCATGTTGCGTCCGCCGAGCACGAACGACGGGCGCATCAAAATCGGATAACCCAGCGCGCGCGCCGCTGACAGTGCCTCGTCCGCGCTCGTCGCCGTCGCGTTCTCGGGCTGGCGCAGCGCGAGTTTGTGCAGCATTTGCTGGAACAATTTTCTGTCCTCGGCGCGGGCGATGGCTTCAACACTGGTGCCAATCACGCGCACACCGGCGGCGGCGAGTTTCTCGGCGAGGTTCAGCGGCGTCTGCCCGCCGAACTGCACGATGACGCCCAGCACGTCGTTGTTGACATTCTCCGCGTCGTAAATGTTGAGCACGTCCTCGACCGTCAGCGGCTCGAAGTAGAGCTTGTCGGAGATGTCGTAGTCGGTGCTGACGGTCTCGGGGTTCGAGTTGACCATGATGGACTCAAAGCCCGCCTCGCGCAGCGCAAGGCTCGCGTGGACGCAGCAATAATCGAACTCGATGCCCTGCCCGATGCGGTTCGGGCCGCCGCCGAGAATCATCACTTTTTTGCGCGGGCTGACTTTGATTTCGTTGTCGCCGCGGTCGTAGGTCGAATAGAAATACGGCGTGTACGCCTCGAACTCCGCCGCGCACGTGTCCACCAAACGGTACGCCGCTGTCAATGACCGCCGCTGACGGTGAGCGCGAATTTCTTTTTCCGAATAATGTTTCACGCTGCCGCTGACGCTCAGCGCGGCGAGTTGCGCGTCGGAAAAACCGTGCTCCTTCGCGGTGACCAGCAGCGGCAGATTTTCTTCCGCCAACAAATCCACTCGCTCCAACTTCAGCGCCAGCTCCTGCAAGCTCCGTATGTGCTCGAGGAACCACGGGTCAATCGCGCTCAATTCAAAAATTTGCTCCACCGTGTAGCCGCACTGGAACGCGTGCGTGAGCCACCACAGCCGCTGATGGTTCGCCACGCGCAGCTTGGTTTGTATCAACTCGTCAGGCTGACGCTCAGCGGGCGTGCCCAGCGCCAGCGTGCCGTCGCGCCCCTTCAAGTCCAGCGAGCGCACCGCCTTTTGGAACGACTCTTTGAATGTGCGCCCAATCGCCATCGCCTCGCCGACCGACTTCATCTGCGACGTCAGCGTGGCGTCCGCGCCCGGAAATTTCTCAAACGTGAAGCGCGGAATTTTCGTGACGACATAATCAATCACCGGCTCGAACGACGCCGGAGTCTCGCGCGTGATGTCGTTCTTCAACTCGTCGAGCGTGTAGCCCACCGCCAGCTTCGCCGCGATTTTCGCAATCGGGAAGCCGGTCGCCTTCGACGCCAGCGCGGACGAGCGCGACACGCGCGGGTTCATCTCAATCACAATCATCCGCCCCGTCCGCGGGTCAACCGAAAACTGAATATTCGACCCGCCCGTCTCCACGCCGATTTCGCGAATCACCGCGAACGACGCGTCGCGCATCCGCTGATACTCCTTGTCCGTCAGCGTCTGAATCGGCGCGACCGTGATGCTGTCGCCCGTGTGCACACCCATCGGGTCGAAGTTCTCAATGGAACAAATCACCACGCAGTTGTCGTTCTTGTCGCGCATGACCTCCATCTCATATTCCTTCCAACCGAGCAAACATTCCTCAATCAAAATCTCCGTCGTCGGCGACAAATCCAGCCCGCGCTGGCACACCTCCTCAAACTCATCCTTGTTATACGCGATGCCGCCGCCCGTGCCGCCGAGCGTGAACGCGGGTCTGATAATCAGCGGGAACGACCCGATGTCAGTGGCGATTTTGCGCGACTCGTCCAGCGAATGAGCCGTCCCCGACTTCGGCACATCCAGCCCGATGCGGAGCATACAGTCTTTGAAAATCTGCCTGTCCTCGCCCTTCGTAATCGCCTCCGCATTCGCGCCAATCATCCGCACGCCATGCTTCTCCAACACGCCCGACTTGAACAACGCCATCGCCGTATTGAGCGCCGTTTGCCCGCCCAGCGTCGGCAACAGCGCGTCCGGTTTTTCCTCAACAATAATGCGCTCCACAATCTCCGGCGTGATGGGTTCAATATACGTGCGGTGGGAAAACTCCGGGTCCGTCATAATCGTCGCCGGATTGCTGTTGATGAGAATGACTTTGTATCCCTCCTCGCGCAACGCCTTGCAAGCCTGCACGCCGGAGTAATCAAATTCGCAAGCTTGACCGATGATGATGGGGCCGCTGCCAATGACGAGAATGGAGTGAATATCAGTACGTTTTGACATGCTGATAAATTGCCAGTGTCAGCGGGGATGCCAAGTTTTTTTTGAAACGCAACGGGTTTGCGATGGATCAAACCTTCAGCAAATTTCCGCGGCGGATGAGAGGCTGGCGGTTGCGGATGACCGGCTTGGCCAAGTCGGTCATCGTGATTGGCCCGGGCCAGCCGCGCGCGACATGAATGGCGCCGAGTTGGAAGCCGCTGATGGGGAAGGTGGACGGCAGTTCCAGCAGACAGATTTCCTTGATGGCGAAACCATTATTTTTCAAATCCCGCAAGCGCGCCGCCGTCCAGATGTGGTTGATGGTCATCAAGAAAACTACATGGTCGGCGTATTGCATGGCGTGATTGAGGAAGACGCGGATTTGGCTCCATGGCGGGTTGGTGATAATCCAATCGACCCGGCCATGCCATTTCAAAAAATCCCGTCCGCGGCTGATTTCACACCAATCCGCGCCGGGCAGAAAACGCAGGAAATTGCCATCTCCGGCGCACGGTTCCAACACGCTGCCGGTGGGACGGAAATGGCGCACGATGCGCTCCGCCATTTCAACCGGCGTTTGCACGATATCGTCGCTCTTGTAATTGCGATTGGGCTGTAATCTCATTGTCAGCGACAGTACATACTTTTTACGCATTTGTACAGAAAAAAGATTGCCGGATTGTATTTTTTATAAAATGGAAGATAATACGCTGAATATGAAACGGATAATCTGGCTGTCGGGGTTGACGTTGGCGCTATGCGTGGCGGGGATGGTGAGTTGGTTCGCCAGCGGGCAAACGGTGAAGTTGTCTATTCCTCGCGAGGAAATTGAGGCAAACGCGCAAAAATTTTTCCCCATCCATCGCGGTGTAGTGAAGTTCGATTTGGTGGAGAGCCGCCTGGATTGCGTACCGGCGGAAAACCGGCTCATTATCAGCGGCGGGTTGAAAATTGAGGTGCTGGGGTTGATTAACGCGTCAGGGACTTGCCGCGTTTCAGGGGAGCCGCAATACAATCCCGACACGCGGTCGATTCAATTAAAAGATGTTCGCATTGAGAAATTGACACTGGACGGGATGCCGCAGAAAATCCACCGCCAAGTGCAGGAATTAGGCGGCAAGGCGTTGGAGGCTTTTTTGGGCGAGTTTTCATTTTACAAATTTGACCGGCACAATCGCTGGCAAAAATTTCTCGCTGACCATGTGCGCGCCATTGCTGTTGGCGAGGATGCGCTGATGCTGACGATTGGCAAGTAGCGAAAATTTTTCACGCCTGCCTCATCAGGTCGTAACATTCCCGCAAATCAAGCAATTGGTCGCGCCAATAATTTCTGTCCGTGAAATGCGGGAAGGCCCTGGGGAACGCGGGGTCTTGCCAGCGCTTCGCCGTCCACGCGCTGAAATGCACGTAACGCAGCGCGCGCAGCGGCTCTGTGAGCGCCAGTTCCGCGCGGTCAAAGGCGCGCATGGATGTGTAAGCTGTCAGCAAAATTTCCCGCTGACGCCCGGCCTCCTTGTCGCGCCCCGGCGCCAGCAACCAAATATCCTGTACGCACGGCCCGCTGACGGTGTCGTCAAAATCGACAAGGAAGGGGAGGTCGGCGCGCCACAACAAGTTGCCGAGGTGACAATCGCCGTGAATCCGCTGTTGGTGAGCGGCGGCGAGCAGCGGCTCCGTCCAGGCGCAAATGTCTTCGACCACGTCAGCGTAATCGTCGGCGATGTCGTCGGGCAAGATGCCGCTGTCGTAGAGATATTCGAGATTTTCCAGGCCGTAAGTTTTCACCGTCAGCGACAGTCGTTCGTTGTTTTTTCGTGTTGCGCCGACATTGTGCAAGCGTGCCAGCAATCGCCCGATTTGCTTGAGTTGAGCGTCGGAAAACTCGTCCGCGTTGCGCCCCGCCACGCGCGGGAAGAGCGCGTAAAAAATGCCGCTGTCCATGACGCGCAGCGACTCACCGTCAGTGTCCCGCGTTGGCGCGATTACCGTCAGCCCTGCCTCGTCCAAGTCGAAGAGAAATCGATGTTCATCAAGAATTTGCGCCTTCGTCCAGCGTCCGGGGCGGTAAAATTTGATCACGCGCCGGGTTTGTGACAAGTCAGCGGAGTCATCGTCAGCGCCCTCGACCTCCACCTCGAACACACGATTTTCCATGCTGTTCAGCGGAATGCAACGTCCCGTGCAACGCACGCCAAATGTTTCTGCCGCGTGCAAAATGTGCTCCGGCGTCAACGCGAAGAAAAATTTGGTTTCCGCGCTTCCCCAGGCGAAGGATGATGTTGTTGACGATCGCATGGCCCAATCATAGCCGCATTAACGCAAAATAAAAATGTTATCCGTTTGCGTCGCGGTTTGTGTTGCGACTGGAACGGATTATTGGCGAAATTGACCGAGGCTCGCGGTCAGTGCATTCAGGTTATGAATTTGGAACTGATTGTTAAATTGAGCTGATAACGGCGCCGGCGTTTTTTCAGGTCAACATCAGCGTTGAAAATTTGACTGAGGTTTTTCGAGGTCAGCGTTTGGGCGATGGAGCCGCTGACAGTGACCCGTCCGTCTTTCAACAAAAGCGCGTGGGTGAAGCAGGGGATGATTTCCTCGACGTGATGCGTGATCAGGACCAGCGCGGGGCAGCGCTTGGTGTTGCTCAGCCGCAGCAAGAAGGCGAGGAATTTTTCGCGGGCGACGGGGTCGAGGCCGGCACAGGGTTCGTCGAGGATGAGGATTTTCAGGTTTGCCATCAGCGCCCTGCCAATGAGGAGGCGCTGACGCTCGCCTTGGGAGAGGTGAAGCCAGTGGCGGTCAGCGAGGCGGGCGCATTCGATGTTGCGGAGAATGCGGCGGGCGCGCTGACGGTCAGCGGGTTTGGGGTTGCCCCGGAAATTGATGATGGCGTATTTGCCGCTGACGATGGTGTTGAGCGCGGTTTCGGAGTTGTCAATGCGCTGGCGGATGGCGCTGCTAACGAGGCCGATTTGTTGGCGAAGTTTTGTCCAGTCGGCCTGGCCATAGGTGTGGCCGCTGATGGTGATGGAGCCGTCGCTTGGGGTGAGGTAGGCGGTTAGCGCGGACAGCAGGGAGGTTTTGCCGCTGCCGTTGGCGCCGAGGATGACCCAGTGTTGCCCCGGGTAAACCGTCCAGTCCAGCGCGCTGAGGATGGTTTGGTCGCGCACGACGCTGAGTTTGCGAATTTTGACGAGCGGCACTGGCGCTGAGGGTGACGGCATACGCGGGTAAGAAAAAACGCATCCTTGGGTGGATGCGTTTTTCAAAATTAGACGCGGGTTATCGAGGGGTGACCGGCGTGATGGGTTTGAGCGCTGCAATATGCAGCATTTCCTGAACTTGTTGGGCGTAGTCGGTTAATTTTTTTTGAGACTCCGCGTAGATGTCATTCTTGTCCTGCATTTGTTGCTCTTGGTTTGGTATGACGGGCCGCCCTTGCGCATAGCGGCGGGTGTCGTATTCGCGGCGGATTTCATCGGGCATGGGGGTGAATTCCGGCGGGCGTCCCGTATTGGTGTAGAGACCTTGTACTCTGGCGTAGATTTTCGAGCCGTCATTGGCGCTGACGATGCCCTCGTAAACCTGTACAAAGGAGGAGGCTTCAGTTTCATCGACAGTCACCAAAAAGTTAGTGCCGATGGCGACGAAGTTTTGGTGCGGGGTGTCCACTTGGTAGTGGATGGCGCCGTTGTCTTTGACATTCAAATCGTTTTGAACCTTGCCTTTGTGGAGGTAGAGCACCACATGGCGGGTGGGGGCGCCGGGGGTGTTGTTGTAGTTGTATTCTTTGACGGTCAGCAGGCTTTTTTCATGCAAGAGAGTGTCTGTGTCCGGGAAAAAGTTGAGGTTGACCGAGCTATTGGCTTCGGTGCGGATGACGGAGCCAATCTTGACTTCACTATTGTCGGTCAGCGGTTGTTCAGCGCCGCCGTCGTTGCTGATGTAAACGCCGCCGGTGGTGATGCCGACGCCGATTGGGCCGCGTGATTTGCGGATGTATGCGCCGCCGGCGGCGGCCGGGGCGGAGGCCGCGCCTGGAACAATGGCCGGAGCAATCGGTTCGACGTTGGCGATGAGCGTGCCGCTGTTGCTGATGCGCATGCGCGATGCCGGCGAAATTTTTTCATTGTCCACGGTGACTTGTCCCAGCACGCCGGATTGCAGGACGCCGCCGTTGTCGTCAAATACGATGGTCAGCACCGCGTCACTGGTGAGGGTGATTTCTTTCCCGTTGTAAATGAAAGCCAGCGGGCGCGGTTCCTCGGGGCTGGCGTAGAGAATTACCGTGGCGTTGCCTTGCAGATTTTTGCCGTAGGAGATTTTGAAGGATTGTTCGTCGGTGCGAATGACCTCGCCGACGCTGCCGTGGCCCAGGGTTTTCAGTGCCTTGCCCGTGTTGTCGCTGACGATCAACTCGCCCAGAGTGTTGATGCTGAGTTGATTTGCCGAAAAGGCAAGCTGGACGGAGGCCATGACCGCGCCAAACAAGACCAAACATTTTTTCATATTAATTCCTTGGTTGATTTGTGTTTCCGGGGGAGATGTTGCGCTTTTCAGCAAAGGCCGTCAAGAATTATTTTACGCGAAATTTCAGGAAAAAAATTTGGCTTGTGCGGCGGGGGGGAGGCGTGGTTAGGTAAGAAACAAACGTATGCGCAAAATCTTATTTGTTGCCTCGGAGTGCGCGCCTTATGCGAAGGCGGGGGGGCTTGGGGATGTGGTGTCGGGGCTGGCCAAACAACTCACCGTCAGCGGGCATGCGGCGCGGATTGTGCTGCCCTTGTATCGTTCGATTGACCGTCAGCGGTTCGGCTTGCGTTACCGGCAGAATGTTTGCGTGCATGGCGCGGGCGGGCGGGAGCGCTGGGCCGGCGTGTGGGAGGGGCGGCTTGATGACACGCTGCCGGTGTGGTTTCTTGACTACGGCGAGTATTTCGGTCGCGCGGGGATTTACGACGAAAACAACCGGGAGTACATTGACAACGCCCACCGCTTCGGTTTTTTGTCCAAAGCCGCGTTGCAAATAGGCAAGGATTTTTCCTTCATCCCCGATGTCATCCATGTCCACGACTGGCAGACCTCACCCGCGGCGGCGTTGTTAAAAACGTGGGACAGAAAACTCTCGCCACTGTCAGCGACCGCCTCCGTGCTGACCATCCACAACATCGGCTACCAGGGTGTTTATCACAAACCCGGCTTTGACTACCTCGGCATCGGCAACGACTGGTTCAACTCGGACGTCTGCGAAGACCACGGGCGCTTCAACATGCTGAAGCTCGGCATCTTCTTCGCCGACGCCATCACCACCGTGTCGCCAACGCACGCGGGGGAAATTTTATCCGCCGACGGCGGACGCGGCCTCGCACCGTATTTAAATTGGAAGCGCAACGATGTGTTCGGCATCCTCAACGGCGCCGACTACTCGCAATGGTCGCCGGTGAACGACCAACTCATCCCCGCCAACTATGACTGGCAGCGGCTCGCCGGCAAGCAGGACTGCAAACGCGCGCTCAAGCAACGCCTGGGCCTCGCTGACCATGACGCGCCGCTCATTGGCATCGTCAGCCGTTTCGCCGAACAGAAAGGCTTTTACCTCCTCCGCGACATCATGGAGCAAGCCCTGCGCGAATTACCCTTCCAATGGATCATCATCGGCAGCGGCGACACCGCGCTGGAACGCTACTTCGGCGAACTGCCCGCGCGCCACCCCGGCCGGGTCGGCGCCCACATCGGCTACCACAACGAACTGAGCCACTGGACGCAGGCCGGCAGCGACTTTTTCCTTGTCCCCTCCATCTACGAACCCTGCGGCCTGACGCAAATCTACGCGATGAAATACGGCGCCCTGCCCATTGTCCGCGCCACCGGCGGCCTGCGCGACACGGTGACGAATTATAACAACGCCGCTGACACTGACGGCACGGGTTTTGTTTTTTGGGACGCCACACCCTCAGCCCTGCTCGGCACCCTGTGGTGGGTCGCCGACACTTGGTGGAATCGTCACGAACACTTGAACCGGCTCCGCCAAAACGCGATGGCGAAAGATTTCTCCTGGCAAAACCCCGCCGCTGAATATCTGCAAGTATACGAACACGCCATCCGCTCACGGTCAGCGTTGCTGGCACGGGAAGTTTGAGCAAGTGCCGGGCATTCAACCGCCAAATCACGCCGCCACGCTTCACCCGGGGTTATTCCTGTTCAGCCCCGTCGGGGTTGCTGTTTCATCAACGACTGATGAAACTTCATCAACGACTGATGAAACTTCATCAACGGCTGATGAAACTTCATCAACGACTGATGAAACTTCATCAACGACTGATGAAACTTCATCAACGACTGATGAAACTTCATCAACGACTGATGGAACTTCATCAACGACTGATGAAACTTCATCAACGACTGATGAAACTTCATCAATGGCTGATGAAACTCCATCAATGGCTGATGAAACTCCATCAACGACTGATGAAAAGTTGGGAATGGCAGCGCAAGTCCCTGCCGTTGTGTTAATTAAGTCAAAAACCCTCTTAAAAAAGGTAAAAAAGGTCGCTGAAGTGGGCTGGGAAGAAGAAAACGTTCCGCCACTTACACAGGCGTTCCAAGTTACACAAAACCATGCCCCGTCAAGGGGGGAGGCTGTGTTTTTTTTCGCGGGGCGGGGGTCTCGCGGGGGTGGAATACCTCTGGCCGCCGGTGTCAGGCGAGGGATCTTGACAAATTACCGTCACACACTAGCTTAAGCCAGTAAATGTGAGCACCCTTTCATTCACCACCTCGCCGCCTTGGCATGACGTTTCACCAGACGACTGGAATAATTGGCGGTGGCAATTGCGCCATCGCATTGCCACGCTTGAACAACTTGAGCAACGGCTGACGCTGACCGCCGCGGAACGCGCCGGCACAGTGCTCGCCGGCGGCAAGCTCGCGCTGGGCATCACGCCGCACTTTTTCAACCTTGTCGACGCTGACGATGAGCATTGCCCCGTCCGCCGCCAGGTCGTGCCCCGGCTGGAGGAGGTCTCTTACTCGCCCGACGAAATGAGCGACCCGTGCGGCGAGGATGGCGACATGGTGGCGCCCGGTTTGGTGCGCCGTTATCCTGACCGCGTGCTGTTTCTCGTCACCGACCGCTGCGCGTCGTACTGCCGTTATTGCACGCGCAGCCGCGTTGTCAGCGGGGTGGGCGAACAGGAATTGGAGACGGATTTCGAGGAGGCGTTTCGTTACCTTGAGACGCACGCCGGGGTGCGGGATGTGTTGTTGAGCGGCGGGGATCCGCTGTTGTTGTCCGATGGGAAGCTTGAGGGTCTGCTGGCCCGGCTGCGGGGCATCCGGCACATCCAGCTTGTCCGAATCGGTTCGCGCGCGCCGGTTTTTCTGCCGCAGCGCATCACGCCGGAATTGTGCGCGATGCTGAGGAAATACCATCCGCTGTGGATGAGCGTTCATGTGAATCATCCAAGGGAGTTGACGGTGGAAACGCGCGAGGCCCTCGGGCGCCTGGCGGACGCGGGCATTCCGCTTGGCAACCAATCCGTCTTGCTCAAAGGCGTGAACAATGACGGGAAGGTGCTGCTGGAGCTTTGTCAAAAACTGCTCATGTGCCGCGTCCGTCCGTATTATCTGTACCAATGCGACCTGATCCGCGGCTCCGCCCACCTCCGCACGAGCATTCAGGAGGGCTTGGAGTTGATGAACCGGCTGCGCGGTTACACCACGGGCTACGCCATTCCGCAATACGTCGTGGACGGTCCCGGCGGCGGGGGGAAGATTCCGTTGAATCCCAATTACATCGTCGCCAAGACCGGCGACCGTTTTGTCCTCCGCAATTACAAGGGGGAGATCTACGAATATCCGGAGCAAAGCCCGGAACCCGCTGTTCTTCAGCATGGGCGATGGAAGGATTGAGGCGTCCCATGGGCGGTTCATCATCAGCGCCCTTTTTGATTGTCAGCGGCAATCCGTTCCCTTTAATAGTCCGGCCATGTATTTAAAGTCTTTGGAAGTGGTCGGGTTTAAATCGTTCGCGCCGCCGACGGTGATTAATTTTCACCGCGGCGTCACCGCCATCGTCGGGCCGAACGGGTGCGGGAAAAGCAACGTGCTGGATTCCATCCGCTGGGTGCTGGGTGAAACTTCCGCGCGCGCGTTGCGCGGGGCGCACATGCAGGATGTCATCTTCAGCGGCACGGACTCCCGCAAGGCGATGGGCATGGCCGAGGTCGCGCTGACGTTCGCCGAATGCGAAAAAGAACTCGGCACCGAGTTCAGCGAGGTGCGGATCTGCCGCCGCGTGTTCCGCGACGGACGCGGCGAATACGAAATCAACAAGACGCCCTGCCGGCTCAAGGACATCCACAAATTATTCATGGACACCGGCATCGGACGCAGCGCGTACTCCATCATGGAGCAGGGGAAGCTCGACCAGATTTTGTCGTCGAAACCGGAGGACCGGCGCGCCATTTTTGAAGAGGCCGCCGGCATCACGCGCTTCAAGTCGCAGAAAAAAGAGGCGCTACGGAAGCTGGAGTTGACCGAGGCGAACCTGCTGCGCGTCACCGACATCGTCAAGGAAGTCAACCGCCAAATCGGCTCGCTGCAACGGCAGGCGAACAAGGCGCGGCGGTATCAGGAAGTGTTCGCCCGCTTGCGGGATTTGGACACGCGGCTGGCATACCACGACTACGGCGCGTTGAGGGCGCAACTCAACGAGAGCGAGGGGCGGGAGCAGGAGTTGCGCGCGCAGTATGATGAAATTCAACGCACGGTGGAGACGCGGGAGGAGACGCTCCGCCAGCGGCGCGCCGAGGTGGAGCGGCTGGAGCAGAACATCCGCGCGCTTGACCAAGAGCGCAACAAGGCCGACGGCAAGGCATTGCACGCGCGACAGCAGGTCACGTTCAACACGCTGAACATTGAGCAACTTGAGGCGCTGACAGTCAGAAACCGGACGGAAATCACCGTCAGCGGCGAACAACTCGACGCGGAGCGCGGGCGTTACGATGAAGTCACGGCGGAGGCGGCGCGGCTGGAGGAGGAGCTGCGGCGCGTGCGCGGGGAGCTGGAGACTCACCGCCAGCGGCTCGACGAAAGCAAGCGCGCGGTCACGGACAATCTCGCGCAGCGGTCGCGATTCGAGTCGCAAATCGGCGCGCTGGACAAGGCGCTGAACGAGGCGAAAAACCGCGTCGCCGGCATTGAGTTGCAAAAGAAAAATTACAGCGTGCGGTTTGCAAAACTCGACGAGGACGAGACATTGTTCAAATCCCAGCGCGCGGAATTGGAGACGGCGTGCGCGAAGCTGGCGGAGAACAATGCCGCGTTGAAAAAGGAAATTGAGACGCTGACGGTCAGGCTCGGCGAGGAGCAGAAGGCGCTGGCGGCGGCGGAGGCGTCACTGTCAGCGGCGCGGGAGAAGGCGGAGCAGGCGCGGCGGGCGTTGGAGGAGAACCGCAACGGCATCCGCGCATTGGAGACGATGCTGGAGGTGCACGCGGGGTACTCGGAGGGGACGCGGAAAATTTTGGACTCCTATCGCGGCAGGGGCGTCGTCGGCACGCTGCTTGACAAGCTGAGGGTGCGGGCGGGCTATGAGAGGGCCGCCGAGGCGGCGTTGGGAGCGGCGTGCGAGGCGGTGATGGTGGAGAACGCCGACGCGCTGGAGAAAATCGTCGCGGAACTTGGCGACAGCGGGGCGCTGGCGTTCACGGATTTGACAGCGGCGAATCGCGAGGAAATCAAACCCGCTGACACTGACGCGAAACCGGCGCGCGGTTTTTGGAGCAAGCTTTCGGCACTGTTTGCGGCGAAGGGCGAGGCGGCGGCGCCGTCAGATTCGACGCTGCCGCTGATGTCGCAGTTCGTGCAGTGCGACGAGGCGGTGAAAAAACTGGCGGGGCGGATTCTGGACGGTTTTCTGTTTGTCGAGAACGCGGACGAGGCGCTGGCCATCACGCGCGTTCGCGCCGACAGGCACATCGTGACGCGCATGGGCGAGGTGTGGTATCGCGAGGGCTGGCAGTTGCGGGGCAAGGCGAGGGACGGGAAGCAGTCGGTGTTGCAATATGAGAACCAACTCGCCGCATTGCAAAAGCAGACGGCGGCCCTGGAGCAAGGCGTCGCTGACGCTGACAGCGGGGCATTGCGCTTCGCCGCTGACGTTGACACGAAGCGCGCGTCACTGGCCGCGACGCAACGGCGGCGGCAGGAATTGGAGGCGCAACTTTCCGCCGCGCAGTATGAGGAGAAGGGTTTTGTCCGCCAGCGGGAGGACGCGGGAAATCGCTTGCAAGCGGTTC
>JAITHY010000027.1 GCA_031279715.1 Verrucomicrobiales bacterium
ACTCCGCAAGAAAAATCCCGGCGTGGTGGTCGAGTAACGATTTCAAATTTTGTGTGTTTGGGATAAGGCGCAGATGAGGTTCAAGATATTAACATGGTTGCTGTGTTTGGCAATGGGATGCATCACCGCTGAGGGTGAGGAAACCACCGATGACTTCGCCCCCGCAACAATGCTGACTTGGGAGGAGTGCGTCCAGCTCGCGGCCACGCACAATCCCGCTCTTGAGTCTTCCCGCAACAATGTCCTCAACGCTGACGCTGTCCGCAAGGCGTCTTATTCCAATCTGTATCCGCAAATCCGGGCCAGTGTCAGCGGCAATCGCGCCTACAACGAACGCGACGGCGTCACCAACTACGGCAACAGCTTCTCCGCTCAACTGTCGCTGACGCAGACCATCTTCGACGGCCTTTCCACACAGGCCGGCATTGACCGCGCCCGCGCGCAGCTTAATTACAGTTACGCCAGCCTCAACTCGCAAAAAGCCGCCACCAGTTACGCGTTGAAAGCCGCCTTCGCCCAACTCCTCTACGCGCAGCGACTCGTCGAGACCAACCGTAACATTCTCGCCATGCGCCAGCAAACCGAGCGATACATCGGCTTGCGATTTGAAGGCGGATTGGAAAACAAAGGCAACTGGCTGGTTACCATCGCCAGCCGTGACCAGGCTCAATTTGACTTCAAACAAGCCATCCGCAACCGCGAAGTCTCCGAGCAGCAACTGCTGACCATCATCGGCAAGCTTGAACTGCCGCGCCCTGTCACCGTCAGCGGCACCTTGCAAACCAGTTCGCTGCTGGTGAAGCCCGACTTCGACAAGCTCGCGTTGCAAACGCCCGCCTATTTCCAATACCAAGCCCAGGTCGAAGCCGCCCGCGCCGGCGTGCAAATCGCCGAGAGCGGTTGGTATCCCACCATCAGCGCCAGCATTTCCGGCGGTGTGTCGGGAGACAGTTTTTTCCCGCGCGACACCGCCGCCGCCAGCGGCGGCATCAGCGTCAGCTACGCGCTGTTCAACGGAGGACAGACGTATTTCAACGTCGCCGCGTCGCAAGCCAACTTGCGCCAAACCCTCGCCCAACTGCGCGGCGGCGCCAATCAAGCGGCGCTGACACTGGCGCAGGCGTTCAAATCCTGCATTGATGCCGTGGAGTTCATTCCCGTGCAAACCATGCAACTGGAGGCGGCGGAGTTGCGCTATAAAATCTACGGCGTGCTGTATGAAAACGGCAAGGCCTCTTTCCAAGACTACAACACCATCACGGACTCCTGGGTCAACCAGCAAACCCGCCACCTCGCAGCGCAGCGTGACGCGGTCATTCAGGAGGCCAACTGGGAGCAAGCGCGCGGATTGGGGGCAATACCATGAAAGAACAACTCAAAAAATATTCTCGCAACAAATTCGCCTGGCTCACCGTCAGCGTCCTGATTGTGGCCGCCGCCGGTTATTGGTGGTGGCAGCGTCCCAAAGTGTCCGACCAGTTTGACTATGTCAAAGTCGAGCGGGGCGGCATCCGCGTGCTCCTCCAAGAAACCGGCAACCTGGCCGCTGAACATCGCCTGAGCGTCACCTCACCAATAGCGGGGCGGGTCGAAGACATCGTCGCCAAGGAAGGCGGCGATGTGAAAAAGGGCAATATCCTCGCGTGGATTAGCTCCACCGAACGGGCCACTGTCATTGACGCCGCCCGCGCCCGCGGCGAGGCGGAGGTCAAATTCTGGTCGGAAATATACAAACCCGCGCCACTCATCGCGCCGTTGGACGGGCACCTCATCGCGCTGTCCGTCGTCCCCGGCCAGGTCGTCTCCGCCCAGCAAACCGTCTTCGTCATGTCCGACCGCCTCATCCTCCTCGCTTATGTTGACGAAACCGACCTGCACAGCATCAGACCCGAACAACGGGTTGAGTTCACCCTCAGCGGTTTTTCCGAAAAAATCCGGCTCACCGGCAGCGTTTTTCAAATCGCCTACGACTCAACCAATGTTAACAACGTCACGACTTACATGGTCAAAGTCGCCATCGACAACCCGCCCGACTATCTCCGCAGCGGACTGACCGCTGACGTGTATTTCGTGATTGATGAAGTCGGGGACGTGCTGAAAATTCCCTCCGAATTCATCTCCGTCAACCATACCGTCCTCGTCGCCACCTCCGAGAAAAACAAGCCCGAACTTCGCAAAATCCGTACCGGTGTCAGCGACGGCGGCTTCACCGAAGTCACTGCCGGTCTTGTCGAGGGCGATTGGGTCGCCCGTCCAAAATTTAATATGAAAGGCGCGCAACAAGGCTTCTCCTTCGGCCCAAAATTTGACAACACCAAACGCAATACCGGCGGTGGCAATCGTCCCTCCGGCGGTGGCTCCCGCTGAACATCATGATTGCCCTCGAAAATATTTGCAAATCCTATGTCATGGGCGATCACACAGTCAACGCCCTGCAAGGCATCTCGCTGACCATCAGGCAAGGTGAGTTTGTCTCCCTCATCGGCGCCAGCGGCAGCGGCAAGTCCACCTTGCTCCACGTCATCGGACTCCTTGACCGCCCCGATTCCGGCACGCTGACCATCAACGGGCGCGACATCTCCGCCCTGAGTGACGACGAAATCTCCCAACTCCGCTCCGAAAACATCGGCTTTGTCTTCCAGCAATTTCATTTGCTCAAACGGTTTACCGCCCTGGAAAATGTCGAACTCCCGCTGATCTATGCCAAGGGTGACCGTCACGCCGCCGCGCCGCTGACATTGTTGGAGCGCGTCGGCCTGGGGCACCGCTACCACCACAAACCCAACGAACTCTCCGGCGGTCAGCAGCAGCGTGTCGCCATCGCCCGCGCCCTCATCCGCAAACCGAGCATCGTTCTCGCTGACGAACCCACCGGCAACCTCGACTCCCAGAGCGGCGAGGAAATCATGAAACTGCTGCGCGAATTGCACGGCGAAGGCTTCACCGTCATCCTCGTCACCCACGAACCCGACATCGCCGCTAACGCTGACCGCGTTATCCGCATCCACGACGGCAAAGTAGTCGAGGACACCCGCAAGCCCGGCACCATGCGCCACGCCCCCCCAGCCATCGACACCGCTGTCCCTGACGCCCAAAAATCCGAGCTTCCCTGGCACATGTGGCGGCTCAATTTGCGCCAGGCCATTCGCGGCTTGCTTGGCAACAAACTCCGCACCGCGCTGTCAGCGCTGGGTGTCATCATTGGCGTCGCCGCGGTCATTGTCATGCTTGCGCTGGGCGACGGCGCACAAGCTTCCGTCAAACAACAACTCTCCCGCCTCGGCTCCAACCGCGTCACCATCCGCCCCGCCCCGCAAAAAGTCGCCGGCGTCAAAAGCGCGCGTGGCGCCGTCACCCGCCTCACCCTCGCCTCCGCCTTGAGCGTCGAGGGCAAAATCCCCAACGTCACCGGCGTCACCGCCGGCGTCAGCGGGCGCGGCATCCAGGTTGTTTACGGCAACAAAAACACCAACACCAACATTTACGGCGTGCTCCCTGGCAACGAGCAAGTTTACAGTGAGACCCCCCAGTATGGACGCTACCTGACCATGACGGAATGTTATGAGCGCTCCCGGGTCGCTGTGCTTGGCACCACCGTCGTCAAGGACTTGTTTGGCATGGAAAATCCCATTGGCAAAGACATCATCATCAACAAAGTGCCGTTCAAAGTCATCGGCGTCCTCCCCAGCAAAGGCTCCAACGGACCCTGGGACGACGATGACAAAATCATGATACCGCTGCAAACCGCCATGTACCGCGTTCTCGGCAGACAATACGTTGAGCAAATCGACGTTAGCGCCGCCACTGACGGTGACATCGACCAAGTCATGGGTGACTTGCTGAAACTCTCCCGCACCTGGCCGCGCATTCCCAACACCATTGGTGACAGCTACCAAGTCAGCGACTATCGCCAATTCGTCGACGCCATGAAGGGCATGACCAACACCATGTCCACCCTGCTGGCGAGCGTCGCCGCCATCTCGCTGATAGTGGGTGGAATCGGCATTATGAACATCATGCTCGTCAGCGTCACCGAACGCACCCGCGAAATCGGTCTCCGCAAAGCCATTGGCGCGCGCGCCCGCGACATCCAAACGCAATTTCTAATCGAGTCCGTGGTATTGTGCGTCACCGGCGGCATCGCTGGCATCGCCTTTGGCTGGGCGATCATTCTCATCATCAGTTGCAGCCAAGGCTGGATGCTCACCCCCAGCGTCATGGCGGTGGCAATCTCAACGGGTTTTTCCGGTCTGGTGGGCATTTGTTTCGGCTACTGGCCCGCCCTCCAGGCCTCCCGCCTCGACCCAATAGAGGCGTTGCGTTACGAATAAAAATTGGCACGGCGCGAGGGAATTGAGTTCTCGCATCCTTTGCGAATCGTCGTTGATGATTTTCCCGTAATGGTATCGCTTGAATCACCTGATGACAAAAGAGACACGATTTGGTGGTTTCCGCTGACAAACTTGAATTTGTCGCGGAGGATTTGCTCAAGCAGGGGGCGTGATCACGAATACACAATCAATTTCAAGAAACCGGACAGCCGCTGAAGCCTTGATAAATAAAGAGCGACCCTAACGGGATTCGAACCCGTGTCGCATCCGTGAAAGGGATGTGTCCTAGGCCTCTAGACGATAGGGTCGTGTAAAGGGTCAAATATAAAAGCATAGCCGGTTATGGGTGACAATATTTTTTTCATAAAATTTTCTCTTTTGCCGAAAAACAGGGGTAGTAAGAAGCAACTCCGCAGGAGTTGTTTTTTTATTGGGGATTTGCCGAAATCCGCCATATTGAGGAACAAACAAATCAATCAATCGAAGCGAGGCGACTGTTCTTGAGCGGAGAATGCCAGACATTGATTGAAATTAACCATGACACACTGTTCCGTTTGCAAGTTTTGGTTTTGAGAGGCGCTGACAGTGAGCATCTTGACTTTGCCTGCGTTGTTTTGCACGGTAATGAAGTCGCGGGATTGGTGTGGCAAATAAATGAGATTGGAATGACTCTCGGTGGATTTTATTAAAAAATCTGCGATACAGTCTTGACATCGGCTGGATTCTTTAGCAAATTATCCACACCGATTTTTTATCGGGCTGCCACAGGCTGATAGCTCAATGGTAGAGCAGTACCCTTTTAAGGTATTGGTTCTGGGTTCGAGTCCCAGTCAGCCTACTCTTCTCATTGAAAATCAATGAGTTGTGATTTTTAGGTAGCAAATCGGCGGCAAATTTTCTTTTTTTACAATCCACTTTCAAGGCCTTGGATTGTTGTCTTTCATGTGAAATTGCAGTCGCAAAAAATAATTTTGCCGAAGGAGGCCAAAGCCTGGTCACCGCGGAGATTTTTTAAAATCTTGTGTTTTGGAGGAGCGCTTAATTTGCTTTTCTGCGGCTTTGAATTGGGCATAATATCCACCGTTTGAAGGTGAATGATATAAGTTTTCGGCGGTTTGGGTCGGTGTTTCAGGTATGAGGCATAACTCACTCCGTTATCCTAAATGCTACAAGCAAAAGGCATCAACCATCATCAAACTGTTTCCAGTAAAGGAAAGGGCCTGTAGCTCAGCGGTTAGAGCAGGGGACTCATAATCCCTTGGTCCAGGGTTCAAATCCCTGCGGGCCCAAAAATTCAATTCATGAGTGCCTATTTTCAATTTTGGCGATGGGGTGCCAGCGCGGCGCTGACGGTGAT
>JAITHY010000088.1 GCA_031279715.1 Verrucomicrobiales bacterium
GGCGGCAGCGTTGAACTGGGCAAGAAGTTCGCCTTCCAAGACGACTGGTTCATCGAGCCGCAGTTGCAAGCCAACTACCTGCACCTCATGGCCAGCGACTACAGCGTGAGCACCGGCCAACAGTTGAACGTCAGCGACCTGGACGCCTTCCAACTCAGAGGTGGCCTCGTCGCCGGACGCACGCTGAATCTGAGGAACGGCGGCGCCTTGCAACCGTACGTGAAGATCAGCGGTGTGGAAATGGTCAGCACCGGCGGCAAAATCAAGAGCGGCTACCAGTCCCAACGCCCGAACCTCGACGGCGCCCGAGCCGAACTCGGCGCCGGCCTCATCTGGCAACTGGACGCCCACAACCAACTCCACCTCGACTACGAGGCGAGCTTCGGAGACAAATACGACAAACCCTGGGGCCTGAGCGCGGGTTATCGCTACCAGTTCTAAATACCTTTTAACGCAAAGTTCGCAAAGGTTCTCGCAAGGGGCGCAAAGAAAAAAACTTTGCGCCCTTTGCGTCAAAAAACTACGTCAAAGAATTTTTATGCCGTTGCGATTTTTGTTTCTGGCGGCGGTACGCGGCGGGGCTGATGCGGATGTAACGCTTGAACGCCTTGGAAAAATGAAAGCGGTCGCAAAAGCCCGCCGCCACCGCGATGTCGTCGAGATTGTCAGCGCCGCTCCGCAGCAGCCAGCATGCTTTTTCAATGCGCAGCCGCAAATCGTACTGGTGCGGCGAGCAGCCCGTGTGTTTGTGGAACAGGCGGATGAAGGCGCTGATGTTCATCCCCGCCGCGCGCGCCAGTTCCTCGTTGCCGAGCGTCAGCGTTGGCCGCTCGCGTATCATGCGGATGGCTTGCGCGATGCGCGGGTTGGGCGGCTCGCTCGACCAGCAGTCCGCCGGGATGCGGTTCAGCGCGAGGCTGGCCAGCGTGTAGGCGGCGAAAGAAATTTCCGCGTCCTGTTTGATGGCGGGCACGACCTGGCGGATGAGGCTTTTTTCGGTGACGGTCAGCGGGTGGCTGAACACGCGCGCCGCGCCGGCTCCGAGGTTGACGTTCAGCGCGAAGGTAAAGTACAAATGCCGCACCAATTGCTCCGCGTGCGAGGCGAACGCGACGTGCGGCGGGATGAGGTAGACTTTGTCCGGCTCCAGTGCGATTTCCTTCCCGTCCACGCGGATGAACGCGCCGCCGTTGGCGTTGTGGTACCAGCGCCAGAACGGGGCGGACAAGTCGTCATACTCCCACGCGAGCAATTCGCAATACGCGCTGGTCATCAACTGCACGCTGACGAAGGGACCCGGCCGGTAGAAGTCGCAGTGGAAGACCAGTTTTTCTTTCATGCCGTTTTTTACGCCAAAAATCGTGGCATGTCCATACCGGAGCACCAAGTCAATTTCTTACACAAAATTAACACAATCACACATAGTTTTTTGGACGCTGCCATTGCTATTTTGGAAGCCTATGAAAAAACCAACTATCAAAGCGTGGTTTAAAATCGCGGTGGTGGCGGCGCTGACGCTCACGGGCGCAATTTCGAGCCAGTCGCAAATCCTGTGGGACAATCCGGTCACCATCAGCGGGACACCGGATATCGACCTCAACGGCACCATCGTCAAGGCGTACAACATTGGCGAGAGATACGATGTGACTTTCCCCGACATTTATTTTGCCGACTTTCAGACAAATACGGTGGATAACTATTTGTCCATTACCTCACCCGCCTCCATTGGTCAAGCCTCCTCCTTTGATAATGGATCCTGGAAAGGCGCGCCACCGTATCAGGCGCCGTTTGACACTCTGGACAGCAGCGATTATGGGTTCCTCTTTCGGGGAGGAATTTATGCGCAAGCCAACCAGCCGCTGACGGTGACTTTGAGCAACCTGACACCGGGTGTTGAATATCAGGTGCAAGTTTGGATTAATGACAGCCGCAATTACGGCAACACGCGCAACGCGATTTTGTCCAGCGCAGGCGGAATGGATAGCGCGCCGGTGAATTATAATCAAGGCAGTACTAACACGCTGGGCAACTACATCATCGGCACTTTCGTTGCCAACAGCACCGGAATTGAAATATTTAACATTTCATCCTCAGCCGGCGGTCAAATCAACGCCCTCGTCCTCAGCGTCATCCCCGAACCGTCCGCGTGGTTGCTGAGTGTCAGCGGGCTGGTCATTCTGGCTGGTTGCTCGCTGTTCAAACACAAAAAAATCTCCGCATGAAAACTCACCCGTTGCTCACTCTCCTCATTGCGCTGCTGCTCACCGTCAGCGGCAGCGTGTTCGCCCAAACGGAAATGCCCGCCGAGGCCCGGCCCATCCCGCCGGACGACCCGCGCTGGGATTGGTGGCGCGAGGCGCGCTTCGGACTGTTCATCCACTGGGGGCCGGTGTCATTGAAAGGCACGGAAATCGGCTGGAGCCGCGCCGGCGAGCGGCGGGACAAGCACGAAACCGTTGGCGGCATCCCCGCCGAGGAATATGACAATTTGTACCGCAAATTCAATCCGGTCAAATTCAGCGCGCAAGAGTGGGTGGACGTCGCCAAAGCCGCCGGCATGAAATACATCGTCCTTGTCGCCAAGCATCACGACGGCTTCTGCCTGTTCGACACCAAGACCAGCGACTACAACATCATGCGCGGCCCGTTCAAGCTCGACATTTGCGCGGAGCTGGCGAAGGCGTGCCGCGAAAACGGGATGCGGCTCGGCTTTTATTTTTCGCCGCCCGACTGGCGCGACACGGATTTTTTCACCGCTGACCATGACCGCTATCTGAAAAGAATGCACGAGCAGGTGCGCGAACTGCTCACCAACTATGGCCAGCTCGACATCCTCTGGTTTGACCACAATCAGGGGTTTGGCGAGAACAACAATCCCAAAACATGGGACGCCGCCGCCATGTTCCCGGTGATACGCCGGTTGCAGCCCGACATCCTCGTCACCAAACGCGCCGGCGGCTGGGGCGATTTCAACACGCCGGAGCAGCGCGTCGGCGGCTTCGACAACCAGACTCCGTGGGAGTCATGCATCACCATTTGCAAGCAATGGTCGTGGAAGGCGGACGACGAGATGAAATCGCTCGCGGAATGTTTGCGGACGCTGATACTCTGCGCGGGCGGCGACGGCAATTTGCTGTTCAACGTCGGCCCCATGCCCAGCGGCGAAATCGAGCCGCGTCAGGTTCAGCGGCTCAAGGAAATGGGCGCGTGGCTGGCGCAGTACGGCGGGAGCATCTACGGCACGCGCGGCGGCCCGTACAAGCCGGGCGCGTGGGGCGCGAGCACGTTCAAGGGCAGCGTGGTTTATTTGCACATTTTCAAATGGCATGACGGCAAAATTGTCCTGCCGCCGCTGACGGGCAAAAAAATCCTGCGCGCCACCGCGCTCACCGGCGGCGCGGTGACTGTCAGCGACGACGGCAAGGCGCTGACCGTCAGCGCCAGCGCGCCCGCTGACATTGACACACTCGTCAAGCTCGAACTCGACGCCACTGCCAGTGACCTCACGCCGCTGAAAGTCATCCTGCCCGTCACCGGCCTCACCGCCAGCGCCTCCAACGTCTATCAAAACGACCCCGACTGCGGCCCCAACCAAGCCTTCGACGACGACCCGAAAACCCGCTGGGCAACTGACGAGGGCGTGAAGCAAGCGACGCTGACGGTCAATTTCGACACGCCGCAAACGTTTTCCCGCGTGGAAATCCGCGAAGAGTATCAGCGGGTGCAGTCGTTCGAGTTGCAATACAAAGCCGCTGACGGTCAGTGGCAAACCTTTTACAAAGGCGCCGGCATTGGCGGGAACTTCAAAACGTCACTGTCAGCGCCCGTCACCGCGCGGGAAATCCGGCTGCAAATTCTCGACGCCACGGATGGGCCGAGCATCAGCGAGTTCAAGTTGACGAAGTAACCCGCTGCCACCGGTGTCTTCGTGAATAAAATAAGCGATTTCGCCCATGGTCACGGTTATTTCGACAAACCGAACCGATTTTTCCATGCACCACCGATGATAAGGTGTTAATTTATTCACGGTTTAGTCAAATCTTTCACCACCAACTCCAGTGTCGTCGGTTTCTGGTCACGGGTGACGCGGAGTTGAAATTTACCGTCTTTCACCGATTCAAGAATTTTTCTCAAGTCCTGAATGTCGCCGACTGGCTTGTCGTTCACGCGCTGGATCAAATCGCCCTTGCGCAAACCTTGTTCGCCGCCCAAGGCGGAACTGGCATCAATCTGCTCTATGGAAACGCCTTTGGAGTCAAAAGAAAGACCGAAGGCCGACATTTCCTCGCCAGACGGTTCGCCCAGCACCGCACCCATCCAAGTAACCGCTCGTTTCGGTTGAATCACCGCGGGAGTGGTGTCAATTTTCATCACCACCTGTGGCATTTCAGGCTTTTTGGCGATGCCCCTCAGAGACGTCTTTTGCACGCCGAAGCGGTCCATGGGAAAATTCTTGAATCCGATCTTCCGCGCCAGCGTTTCATTTTTGACGGTAAAATCTCCGCTGATTGCGTCGGCGAACTCCGGATCACCCACCATCGAATGCGCATCTATGCCCTTGTCGGCATATCGCGCGCGGTCAGCGTCATTGCTGGCGAACAAATTGTAATCGATTTCAGCGCCCCATTTCGTGAGCCTCATGACCGCGGGACGATAAGCGGTCATGACAATGTTATGCGTAAAAACATCGTCGCTATCCGGAAACCAGACATGCGGATGAAGTGAATTTTTGATGATGATATTGTTCGTCACAATCCGTTTGTATCCTTCGCGTAACTTCAAACCACCGCGCAGCAGGAGATTATTGGTGATGATGTAATTGGAGGAGCCGTCATCCAGGTCAATGTCCCATCCACGATCGCAACGCCAGCGGTTGTTGCGAATGATATTAGGTTCCATCGCGTCGAGAAATGGCAGGCTGGGATCCTTTTGGACCGCGGCAACAACCTCTCCGATTTTGGGCGACCAATAGCGGTCGCGCGCCCAAGAATTGAAAGCGCCGTGATCACCGGTCTCCTGTACCGTGTTAAAAACATCACATCCTTCGATGATGTGGCCGCCCCAAGTCCCTTCATTGATGTTGATGCCCGAACGGGAAGTGTCATAGATGGAGGAATTTCTCACGGCGATGCGACGCGACATGGAAATCTGCACACCGGCTCCCTGCTTCTCCACTGTGCCGACCTCGTGCAGCAGGGAATCTTCCAACGTGCATTCCATTGGGTAATTATCCGTCAACGGGCCGGGAGTTTTGTCCACGGCAGCCACATCATGCGCCGCATTATAATTAAAGACCGGATTCCGCACCGCCTTTGGATCGCCAACGAATGCTATTGCGCTGGCGCCGCAATCGAAAACATGCAGGCCTGACATTTGCACGCGACGGTTATAGTTGTTGACAAAAACGCCATTGCCACCGGGTTGAT
Organism: Verrucomicrobiales bacterium; assembly: GCA_031279715.1. GTDB lineage: Bacteria > Verrucomicrobiota > Verrucomicrobiia > Methylacidiphilales > JAAUTS01 > JAIRPN01. The sequence goes on from JAITHY010000088.1 coordinate 5,427, forward strand.
CAATAAAGGTATTCAACAGACGACAATCTTCCGTTCCATCAAAAAGAACCGCGCCACTTCGGTAAATTGTCCAATCCGATCTAAGCAAAGGTTCCTTGTTCAACATGAAAGTGCGTGCCGTGTGACGCAGGACAAAGCCGTCAAAAGTCACAAAACGCACTGTTTTTTTCTGACTGCCACGAAACTCCAACAATGAGGACAACCGCACCCCCTCGACGGTCGCCTTGGGTAGTTCAAGCCCCTGAGTCGGATAGAAATAGAGCGTGTCCGTTTTGCGGTCATGATACCATTCCCCCGGCGCATCCAATTCCTCGAAAATATTTTCCACCATGCGGAACTTGGGATGCATTTTTCCGGGACGGTTGTTTTGCCAGCCTCCTTCATAAATCAGGTTGCCATTGGCGTCTTTGCCGGTGATTTCATAGTCATAACCGCCCCAAAGATGTTCGTGCATGGCATGGATGTAAGCTCCCGCCGGATCCTTCCATTTCGCGGCTTTCTCAAAAGAAATCGCATCCTCGGCGGAGCCACGATACGGAACATTTGTCCGGGTCGGGTCGTAATTGGGATAACGCGCCATAATCTGCCTGACTCCGTTGACAAACAGTTGGTCAAATTGTAATCCGGCAGGAGTTTTTGCCTTGAAAAGGTCCTTTTGATAAGGCTCCCATTTCAATGCCAACAAGACACCGCCGCTAATCACCGCCTTCCCTTCATGGGCCGCGCGATAAATGACCGGAGCCTCGGCGCCGCCGGAATCCTGTTCCGTCAGCACCAACGGTTTTTGCAAGTAATAAACGCCATCCCCGACTGTAACGGTGACAGGTTCCTTGCCAGCCTTGGTTCTGGCAAGTTTCTGCGCCGCCTCCAAAGTCCTGAGCGGAGCTTTTTCTGTTCCCGGTTGGGCATCAATTCCGTTTTGCGCCACGAAAATATCCAGGGCGGAAACAGCTGATATTTGGAAAAGCAGGAAAATACCAATGATAAAATTTTCGCGTATCGAACCGGGGAAGAAAATTGATTCGTTCATTTTTTAGGGTTTTTCATGACTTACAGTGAAACGGCGGAATTGGCAAGAGGATAATTTAGGGAGGCTGGGATATTGAGTTTTGCGGCGGTGAAGTAAGGCATGACAATGAAATAACAGGCGTCCGTCGTTTACGCCGACGATTAATGCGATAGACGCTGACCGTCACCTTCGACGCCACCGACTGGCCGGGCATCAGCGAGTTCACGCCGGCGAGGCAAACCACCACCGGTGTTTTCGTGCATAAAATAAGTGATTTCGTCCATAGTCACGGTCAGCGGGCGGGATTATTCTCGCGGCGTATGAAAAATATCATGGCTAAAATCATGGCGGTATCGGCGCTGGCAGTGACCCTGTCCGGCGGATGCGAGGCGTAAATTCTGTGGGAAAATCCCACGCCCATCACCATCAGCGGGGCGGATGACGTGCTGATGGACGGCACCCTCGTCGCCGCGTGGAACATCACCCAAACCGACATCGGCGACCGCACAGTGAACGGCGTCACCTTCACCAGTGTGCCGTACAACAATCCGCCCGCCGGGCTGTTCATCGCCTGCAACAATTTCGCCGCCACGAATTTGTATTTCAACTCCAGCAGCGTGCTGTCCGGTCCATACCGCGACATCGTGGGCAGCGGCGTGTACGCGCCCGACGCCGCCACGCCGCTCTATCTCCAACTGAACGGGCTGACCGTCGGCGTCACCTATCAGGTCAAGTTTTGGGTGCATGACCAGCGCGTTGCCAGCAACGGGCGTTATTTGGTGCTCACCACCGATGGCTCCGTCAGCGGCAACATTCCCGTCAATCAAAACAACGCCTCTGAATATAACAACCCCGGCAATTTGGTGGTCTGTAATTTTACCGCCACCACTGACACTCAACTGTTCACCATCACCGCCGGTGGCGCCGCCGCCGCCAATGCTTTTCTCAACGCGCTGACGGTGAGCGTCATCCCGGAACCGCAGACCTGGGCGCTCATCCTCGGCGGCGGAGGTGTTTTGCTGGCATGCCGTCGCCGATTCCGCGCTGTTCGCTCACTGTCAGCGGTCAACGGGGCAGACGCCGCCGCCGATACTCGCGCGGAGTCAGCCCGTACCGGCGCTTGAATTGCGTGGCAAAGTAGGCGCTGCTGGAAAAACCCGCGCGGTAGGTGATGCCGGTGATGTTTTCAGCGGGGCGGCGGACCAATTCCGCCGCCGCCCATTCAAGACGGCAGCGGTTGAGATAATCCATCGGCGTGGTGTTGGTGAGACGCTTGCAATAGTTGACCAGCATCGTGCAACCAACGCCGCAACGCCCCGCCATGCGCTCCAATGTCCACGGTTCCGCCAGGCGCGTTCCGTTCATGGCCAACTCGCGGAAAAACCGTCCAATCACACGCTCGGTCAAACTCCCGCCGACTTGAAAAATCCCGCGGGGCGCCTTGATTGCCCCGAGCAAGCCAAGCAGGATTTGATTGACGCTGACGATGACCTGCGACAAAAAACCCGCGCCCTGGCCCGCTTGGAGACCGGCGGAGATTTTTTGAAACGCCGAAATCAACTCCGGACCGGCGGAGTGGACGCAACGGGAATCGCCTCGCAAACTCTCTGTCAGCGCGCACAAGTCCGCCGGCTGCAATACAATCCACTCCGGCCACTGCCAGCGCTCCCTGAGGGTCAGCGCCCGCACGTCCAGAATCAGCCAATGCAAACGCCCCGGCCCGACCCGCGAGGTGCCATGACAGTGCCACTGCCACGGACAGGTCACGGTCAGCGTCCCCGGCGCCAGTTGGAACAACTCATCGTCAGCGGCGAAATCCATGCCGCCGGTTTCCAGCAGCACAATCTCCAGCCCGTCGTTGCGATGCGGTTCCATGCGCCAGTCCTGTGTGCCAACCGCGTCCCAAAACCCCAGGCTCTTCAAGCCAGGCAGCGCTTCCGGCGGCAGTTTGATTCCCGGATAATGCCCGTGGGTGAGACCATAAAAACGGATTTTGGCATCCTTAATCGCCTGTTTTTGCGCGCGGCACGGGTCAATTTCAAAAATCATCCGATTTTTTTCCCCGCGCCGCCCGCTAAAATTTCCGTCTGTGACCCTGGCACTCATTTTCAATTTTCACCACTGAAGCCGTTTGAAAGACAACCCGGCGCCCATTTGCCAGTTTATCGCCCTATGAAACATCCCTCAACAAAAACCACACGGCCCAAACAGCCCGGCAAAACATTCGTGAAAAAATCACCCGCTTGGTGGTGTTTGGGCTTGCTGGCGGCGGGCGCGGTTTCGGTGTGGGCGCGGGATCATCTGGTTTATCCCGAAGACCGCGTCGTGCCGCTGAAAAACACCATCG
>JAITHY010000030.1 GCA_031279715.1 Verrucomicrobiales bacterium
AGGCAGGATTGCCTGTGCCACATTCCAAATCAATGATGCGGAAGCGGGCGAAGTCGCAGAGCACGATGAAGCGCGGCAGTTCATTGACGCGACCGTCAGCGGCGAGGCTGTGGACGTAGTTCATGGCTTGTTGCTGCGCCTTGTCCAAGTCCTCGCCGCGAGATTTGTGCTCGACGAGCATGACGCCCTGCCAAAAATAATCCATGAAGCCGCGCCCGCCGCTGACGGTGGCGACGGCAGCCTCGAACGCGCCGACAGCGACGCTGGAAAGACCGAAGGCAGCGAAGAGTTCGTGCCAGAAGATTTGTTTGTCAGCGGACTCGTGGGCGGCATTTTTCCATGTCTCGGCGAAGCGCGCGGTGTTGGCGCGGATTTCCGGCCAAGTGAGGTGTGCCGAGGGTGAACGCTGTTGGTGAGGCGCCATGCGGGGAGTATGCTGCCGGCTTTAGGGGGAAAAGTCAATGGCGCTGACGGTGAAGAGACCATCGGCGGCGTTTTTCTGCTGGTCTTTCCACTGACGATGAATAATCATACCCGCATGAACCCGCGCAAATTTTCCAAACCATATCGCGTCACCGATGGCAAAAAATTCAAGCTGGCGGATTTTGATCCCGCTGACACTGACGGCTTCAAAGCCAGCGGCAATCTTGACGAGCATGTCGCCAAGGGGACGCGCGAGTTGCGGAAATGGCAGGACAAATTGTACGCGCAGAACCGCTGGTCGCTGTTGCTCATCTTTCAGGCGATGGACGCGGCGGGCAAGGACGGCACCATCAAGCACGTCATGAGCGGCGTGAATCCGCAGGGCTGCCACGTCGTGTCGTTCAAGTCACCGTCAGCGGAGGAGTTGAGCCACGATTTCATGTGGCGCTGCCTGAAAAATCTTCCGGAGCGCGGGCGCATCGGGATTTTCAACCGCTCGTATTACGAGGAGACGCTGATCGTCAGGGTTCATCCCGAAATCCTCGCCAACGAGCGGCTGCCCCAGCCGCTGGTTTCGAAAAATATTTGGCGCGAGCGGTTTGAGGATATCACGGCGTATGAGCGTTATCTGTCGCGCAACGGGGTGAAAATTCTCAAATTTTTTCTCAATGTTTCACCCGGAGAGCAGAAAAAGCGTTTTTGCGAACGGTTGAACAATCCAAAAAAACACTGGAAATTTTCCGCCGCCGATCTCGCTGAGCGTCAGCATTGGAAACAATACATGGCGGCTTACGAGGACATGATCCGCCACACCGCGACGAGGGTGGCGCCATGGTACGTGGTGCCCGCCGATGACAAGCAATACGCGCACCTCGTTGTCGGCGCGGCGGTGCTCGACGCTTTGCGGGAGCTTGACCCCGCCTATCCTGCTGTGAGCAGGGAACAACTGAAACGCATCAAAACAGCGAAAAAAAATTTGACCTGACAAGGCGTCGGGCCGCCGAGATTTGAACTCGGGACCTCTTGAACCCCATTCAAGCGCACTACCAAGCTGTGCTACGGCCCGTTTGAAGCAACTAGCATACGCAATTTTCGTTTCCTCACAACTGGAAATTTTGCCCATCCCGCATTTTCCCGCTGGACAACGCCGTTTTTTGCGCTCTAATTATTTAAAGTTAGCGGCGACCCGTTCGCCAAAGAAAAGGAAACACGCCAGTAAAAACCGAATCATCATTTTGATTGATTGTAATTGAAATCCAGCCATGCCCTGTTTCCTGCCAGATTTTCCCCGTCACGCCCACGCGCCAGTCGCGGCGGCGCGCGGGGGGATAAACCAAAAATAAAACGCAAATGAAAAGTATATTCGTCGGCAATCTGCCGTTCAAAGCAACTGAAGAGGAAATCAACCAAGTGTTCGCCGCCTACGGCACGGTGCACGGGGTTAAATTGTTGACTGACCGTGAGACCGGGCGCCCGCGCGGTTTCGGTTTCGTCGAGATGGACGACGCCGAGGCCGCCAACGCAGTCGCCGCGCTCGACGGCAAGGACTTCCAAGGCCGCCCGCTGCGCGTCAACGAGGCGCGCCCCCGCGAGGAACGCCCGCCGCGCCGCTAAACGGGCAAGGCTTCACTGTTAGCGTCCGGACAGGCGCTAACAGTGAACGTCAGCGGAAAACGATTTTCCGGACAGGCGTTTTCAACTGTTTGCCCAGCAACACGGGCAAACCGTGCTGGCGTTGCAATTCAAACCGGCGCACCGAGCTGAGCGAGCGGCAATACGCCACGCCTTTCAGCGGGTCCACGCGCTCCAGTTGCGTCTCCATCGCCGCTTCCGAGCCAACCACACTGGCCCAGGCTTTTTGCAAATTGTCAGGGCTGGTGGTTTGCGCCCGGCGGATTTTGCCCATCAGAGAATTGAGCCAAATCCGGCGGACTTTTTGCGCGCTGATTGTCAGCGGCGCGGCTTCCTCCCGGTCAAGCGCGCTGGTGTACAGCTCTTTTTCCCGCGCTGTCATTGACCGCCCATGCCGTTTCACAAACTGCCCGTCAAGCTCCGACAAGCGCGCCGTCAGCGCAGCCAGCCGCGCATAAGTCTCCCGCTCAATACGCGGCGCCAGTAAATTAAAGCAGGCCCCCACATCATTCACCCTCCCCGCCAACCGCGCGCTCAACTCATCCGCCACACTTTTCCACATCCTGACGTAACTATCCCTCGGCACTTTGAGAAACGGCATTTCCGCCGAGTGTCCGCCGATGAATAAATACAGTCCGCCGTCAGCGACCTTCTGCCGTTTCGCCCGGCTTTTCAACTGCCGGTCAAGGTGCAACTTGTAATACGTTGCAAATTCGCGTTTTTTCTCCCGCTCCATTGGTGCTTTTTTACATAAGAAAAGTGCTTTTGTCCATAGACGTTCCGCCGTCAAGCCGGTTATCGTCAGCGAGTATGAAAACATGCCACTGGTTTATTTTGTCAATATTGATCGCCTGCGGGTCAATCCAAGCCGTTCTCGCCGCCGCCCACCCCGTGCCCGCCGTGCAGGACGCGGAAAGCGCCGCTGACCGTGACACCCGCATGAAATGGTGGCGCGAGGCGCGGTTTGGGATGTTCATTCACTGGGGCTTGTACGCCATTCCCGCCGGCGAGTGGGGCGGCAAGGGGTACGGGCACATCGGCGAGTGGCTGATGGCGGACGCGAAAATTCCCGTCGCCGATTACACCGCGCTGGCGCCGCGCTTCAACCCGGTCAAGTTCGACGCTGACAGTGTGGTCGCACTCGCCAAAGCCGCCGGCATGAAATACATCGTCATCACCGCCAAGCACCATGAC
>JAITHY010000233.1 GCA_031279715.1 Verrucomicrobiales bacterium
CCCTTACGAGCGGAGTGGGCAAAGATGGCTCATAATGCGATTCTGCGATTCTGCGATTCTGCGATTATACTCTGCACCATAGGCCGCCCAAGTTATACAAAAACCATGCCCCGTCAAGGTTTTTTTATATGAATTGCAAATTATTTTTCCCAGAGGCGCCAATCCCGATGGGGTGGAATGTGTGTAGCCGCCGGTGTCAACCGGCGGAACAAGGCAATAGAAGGCACAACGAACCCCGTCAGGGGTGAAATAAAGATATCGCGCCGCCGCTGACCGTTTATTCCACCCCGACGGGGTTCGGGCGTGTTTTTGCATGGACACCGCCGGTTGACACCGGCGGCTATTATTATTTCATCCCTGACGGGGTTGCTGCTCTTGGATGTCGATTTGCCCTAGCTCAACACCGTCAGCGTGCCGCTGGTGACGCCGAGTTGGTTGTGCACTTTGAGTTGGGCGGCGGCGGCATCAGCGGAGATTTTGCCCGCGAGGAATCGCTGGTAGACGCTGATGATGACGCCGGTTTCGGCGGCGGTTTCATTGAGCAATTCAATACGGCAGCGGCGCAGGCCCAGCCGGTGAAACTGTTCGTAATACGCAAGGCCCGATTGCGGGCGCTGGTGGAAGACGGTGTTGCGGCAACCAATGTCAGCCTTGACCGGATGCGCGGCGCCGGTGCGGTCACGCAACCTCAGCGTGTGCCGCTCACACGGGCGCCCGCAGGTTTTGAAGTCACCGGCGGCGGTCAGAAAGGCGGCGAAGAGGCAATGTTCCATGTGAAACAGCGGCAGGTGCTGATGCAGCGTCAGCTCAAACCAGCGCGGCGGCGCGGTCATCAGCAGCGCGGCGACTTGCGCGGCGTCGAGGTCGTAGCTGACGGTGAGCCAGTCAACGCCCTCGCGCACCAGCAACGCCGCGGTCAGCGGGTTGGCCACGTTCAGCGAAAAATCACCGATTTTTTTCAATGGCGAATTTTTGAACCACGACAAGGCGCCGAGGTTGCGGATGAGCACGCCGTCAGGGTTGGCGCTGGTGATGAGCTTGAAAAAACCGTCCTCACCCGCCTTTTGGATGCGCGGTGTGGCCAGGAAGACGGCGGCGTTGACGGGTTTGTTGGCGCGGATTTGGGCAACCGCGTCCGGGTAGCGGCGGAGATCTTCAAAGTCGAGGTAAAGGCGGCTGATGCCGCAGTCGAGCACGGCGTCGATTTGCGCGGCGGTGCGGCAGGTGACGGCCAGTGTGAGTTCCGCCGGTTGTTCATTCCGCGGTTTGATTTCCGCCAGGAGTTCCGCCAGGCGCGGTTGGGCGCTGACGGTGACCGGGGGCGGGGCGGCGTCGAGGACGCGGACCATCTCACGGCGCAGGCGGTTCAACTCGCTGACGGGCAGGATTAAATTATCCAGCGCGGTCACGGTCAGCGTGTCGAGCCGGTACTTCGTCCCGCCGAGGCGGCCGAGTTGCCCGCGCAGACGATTCACGGTCAGCGGCTGTTTTTGCGCGCGTTGCAAGGGCATTTGTGATTGCAGCGTGGCGGTGAAATCACCGTGGCGCGCCGTCACCGTCAGCGGCGCGCCCACGGCGCCGCTGACGGTGAGCATTAAACCCTGGCCGCGCGCAGGCGCATCGTGGCGGAAAGAATTGCGAAGCTCGCGGTCAAGTCGCGGATCGTCGGTTTTCCAAACGCGGTCACCAGGCTTGAGCCGGGAAAAATCAATTTTCCCATGCTCAAAATACAAACTCCCGCCCCGCACTTGGTAAACCCTGCCGCCTTGCTCATGGTCAGTGTCACCGCCAACGTCAAACACCACACCGTCTCCGGGCTTGACCGGAGTCTCGACGCTGACGGTGACGCAATCGCTCCCCACCATCTTGATGAACCCGACCAACGCCCCGCGTTTCTTGCCAAACCGCGCGTGCACCAGCCGCTGATGGTCAACGCCATGCAACCAGCCGGAGTGCAAGCCGCGTGAAAAGGCCATCTCCAACCGATACTGATAATCAACCATCGATGACAGATTGTTTATGTCACCGTCTATCGCGGCACGGTAAACTTGCGTCACGGCGGCGACATATTCCGGACTTTTCAACCGGCCCTCAATCTTGAAACTCGCCACGCCGAGCCGCATCAACAGCGGCACCTCCTTGACCGCCGCCAAATCCTGCGGCGAAAGCAAATAACGCCTGTCACCCAAATCCCGCGCCGCCCCGTCCACTGTCAGCGAGTACGGCAGGCGGCAGGCCTGCGCGCACTCGCCGCGATTCGCGCTGCGCTGACCGAGCGCCTCGCTGGTCAAACACTGCCCCGAATACGCCACGCACAGCGCCCCGTGCACAAACACCTCCAACGGCAAAATCGCGTCGCCGTGAAATTTTTCCAACTCGCGCAAACTCAATTCCCGCGCCAGCACCGCCCGCGTCACGCCAAGTTTCCTGACAAATTCCACGCCCTCCGGCGAAGTCAGGGTCATTTGCGTCGAAGCATGCACGGCGAGAGCCGGCGCGACCGCCGCCGCCAGCCGCGCCAACCCCAGGTCCTGCACAATTACCGCGTCCACGCCACTGTCAGCGAGCAGCAGGAGAAACCGTTCCGCCTCGGCGAGTTCATCGCTGAAGATGAGCGTGTTCATCGTCACGTACGCCTTGACACCGCGCGAGTGAACGTAATCCGCGAGCCTGGGCAAATCCGCCTCGGTGAAATTATCCGCCCGCAAACGGGCGTTGAAACGCGGCAGGCCGAAATACACCGCGTCCGCCCCGTTGGCGACCGCCGCGCGCACGCACTCCCAGTTTCCCGCCGGAGCCAGCAATTCAGGTTTGCCCATGCGGGCCATTTAACCACAGATTAACTCTCATGGACACAGATTATGAAAAACTCCGCAAACCGCACGGTGATTGATTGCCGCCAGGCCGCTGACAATGACCGCGGCTTTAGTTTTGAGTTTCGGGTTTCGAGTTTTGCGCTATGATTTCCCCGTGAATTTATCCCGACTCCGCTGCTGGTGTGAAATCGACCTCGCCGCCATTGACCACAATTTGCGGGCCATTCGCCGGAAAATCGGCCCCCATCCCAAAATTCTTTGCCTGGTCAAGGCCGACGCTTACGGTCACGGCCTGGTTCCCCTCGCCCGCCACTTTGCCGGGGGTGACTGTCAACTGCTCGGCTGCGCAAACTTGCGGGAGGCGCTGACGCTGAAACAGGCCGGCATTGGTTTGCCCGTCCTGCTCCTCAGCGCGCCGCTTGACACGGAAGTGCCGGAAATTATCGCCAACGGTTTTTCCTTTCCGATTTCTTCCCTGCGCGAGGCGCGGCTGGCGGCGAAAATCGCGCGCGAAAAAAAAACACCCGCCCGCGTCCATCTTAAACTCAACACGGGCATGAACCGCCTCGGCGCTGACGGCGGGGAATTCGCCAGATTGCTGACCTTCAGCGCGCGCGAAAAAAATCTCCGCGTGGAAGGGGTCTTCTCGCACTATGCCAGCGCGGGCGAGGACGCCGCCTTTACCGCGAAACAAACCGCGCTGTTTGAAAAACTCGCGCCGCGCGAAGTGCCGCGCCACATTTGCAATTCCGCCGGCATCCTCACCGTCAGCGGCGCGGCGCATGACCTCGTGCGCCCCGGAATTTTGGTGTACGGCTCCTCGCCGCTGCCGCTCACCCAAGCCCTTTTCCGCCCCGCGCTCGCGTGGAAGGCGCGCGTGACGCTCGTTAAAAAAATCGCCGGGGGCGCGCCGGTCAGCTACGGCGGCACGTTCGTGGCGCCGCGTCCGCTGACGGTGGCGACGGTGGCGGTCGGCTACGGCGACGGCTTGCACCGCTCGCTGTCGAACAAGGGCGAGGTCATTATCAGCGCCCGCCGCTGCCGGATTCTGGGGCGCGTGACGATGGATCAAATCCTGGTCAACGTCAGCGGCGTGCGCGGCGTAAAAAACGGCACGGAAGCCGTGCTCATCGGCAAACAGGGCGGACAACAAATCCTTGCCGATGAAATGGCCGCGTCAGCGGGCACCATCGCCTACGAGATTTTCACCCACATCACCGAGCGCGTGCCGCGGATTTATTTGCGTTAATCCAAAATTCGCTCCAACAAACTTTTGCGCCGTTCCGCGGTGGAATTTTTGCGGACAAATCCGGCGATTTGCTGCCATTGCGCGTCATCAAGCCGGCGGACGCCGGGAGAGAGCCGGGCGGCGGTTTTGACTTCCACCAAATCCGGGACGCGGCTTTCCCGGATGAATTGAGTGAGCGTGTTCACCGCCGCGGTCGATTTGCCGCCCAACTGGAACAGCATGGGATAGCGCACCTGGTCCAGCCCGGCGGCGGTGGGAATGCGCGCGGGATTGATCAGAACCAGGCCGCTGACGGCGAGATTTTTTTGCGTGGCGAGGGTGATCAAATACGGCGACATGGAACCGATGCCGACGATGAACACTTTGTCCATCTTGAAACGCGGGCTTTGCTGGTAAAAAACGGTGGTGGTTTTGAGCGCGGTGAGGACGGCCTTTTCCACCAATTCGCCCTCCTTGAAGGCGGCTTCGCGATAGTCGTTGGTGGTGCCGCCATTGTACAAATCCAGCGCCAGCACGAGGTAGCCCTTTTCCGCGATGGCATCGGCGGTGATTTTGGTCCAGGCGTCAACGCCGTGACCGTCCGGCACGATGACAATGCCCGCCTTGGGTTGTTCCTGCGGGACGACCAGATAGGCGATGTCGTCGCTGCCGTAATCGCGCAGATAAATAAATTCACCGTTAAATTGCGCCGGCTCAACGGGCGGGCTTTTCTGCGCGCTCACCGTCAGCGGCAACGCAAGCACAAACCACAGGCAAATAATTTGACTTTTCATAACTTACAAATCCAAAAAATTTTTCAACAGGCTTTTGCCGCTTTTGGTGAGGATGGATTCGGGATGAAATTGCACGCCGTGAATGGGGTATTCCTTGTGGCGCAAGCCCATGATTTCATCCTCGGCGGTGCGGGCGTTCACCGTCAGCGAATCGGGGACGGTGTCGTTTTTCACAATCAGCGAATGATAGCGCGTGGCTTCGAGCGGATTTTCCAGGCCGACAAAGACCCCCGTGCCGTCGTGGATGACCGGCGAGGTTTTCCCGTGCATCAACCGCCCCGCGCGCACCACTTCCGCGCCGAAGACGTGGCCGATGCATTGGTGCCCGAGGCACACGCCCAGCAACGGCGTGGTCCGGCCAAATTCCAAAATGACCTCGTTGCAAACGCCGGAGTCCAGCGGCGTGCCCGGGCCGGGAGAGATGACAATGCGCTCCGGCTTGAGCCGGTGAATTTCAGCGGGGGTGATTTCATCGTTGCGCCGGACCAGCAAATCCGCGCCCAGCTCGCCGAAATATTGCACGAGGTTGTAGGTGAACGAGTCGTAGTTGTCGATGACGAGCAGCATATTTTTCCTTACTTGAACGTTTCCGCCAGCGCCAGCGCCTTCATCGCGGCCTTGGCCTTGTTGGTGCTTTCGGTGTATTCGCCGAGCGGGGTCGAGTCCGCCACCAAGCCGCCGCCGGCCTGAATGTAGGCGGTGCGGTTTTTCAACAACACGGTGCGGATGAGGATGCACGAATCAAGATTGCCGGAAAATCCGAAATAACCCACCGCGCCGGAGTAGGTGCCGCGGCAGGTTGGCTCGCCGTCGGCGATGATTTGCATCGCGCGGATTTTCGGCGAGCCGCTGACGGTGCCCGCCGGGAATGTCGCCCGCAGCACGTCGTAGGATGAATGGCCGTCATTCAAGCGCCCGACCACATGCGAGACGATGTGCATGACGTGCGAGTATTTTTCAATCGTCATGAAATCGGTCACTTTTACGGAATTGTAGCGGCACACGCGGCCCACGTCGTTGCGCGCGAGGTCAACCAGCATCAAATGCTCGGCGCGTTCCTTCGGGTCGGCGAGCAGTTCTTGCGCCATCGCGGCGTCAGCGTCAGCGGTGGCCTGGCGCGGGCGGGTGCCGGCAATGGGGTGCATCTCGATTTGGCCGTCCACACAACGGACATGCGTCTCCGGCGAGGAGCCGACCAGCGCGACGTCGCCGAGCTTCATGCAGAACATGTACGGCGACGGGTTGATGAACCGCAGCGCCCGGTACAACTCGATGGCGTCGCGGTTGAAC